>JAATGW010000343.1 GCA_015654495.1 Chitinophagales bacterium | reverse complement strand
TGTATAATAAATCCATAAGAGCCATAAAAGATTCTAACTCCCAATCTTGAATAATACGAATAACGTTAGGTCCCAATGAACAACACCATTGTTTAGACGCAGTAAGTCCGCCACACGATCATCCTACTGCAAGCAATACTAAAAAAATAAGGAAAAAGCCTCTTTCAGGGTCCCATCCCCATCCCCACACCAAACATCATGCCAGAGCTAACTCTAGAACCATTATCAATATCAAAAGAAATGAACCTGCCTCCCGCTGCAATTGAAAAAGACTGGTGGGTAGTTCGCACATTGGATTTAGTTTTTCAAACAGAAATCGCCAACCACACAGTTTTTAAAGGCGGCACTTCATTAAGCAAAGCCTGGGGTCTGATTGATCGATTCTCAGAAGATATTGATCTGGCTTTAGACAGAAAGTTCTTCGGATTTGAGAAAGAAGATTTGGAAATGACTGGTTCGCAGGTTTCAAAGCTTCGAAAAGAATCACTCAAATATATTTCGGAGAAATATCTTCCGATGCTTCAAAAATCTTTTCAGGAAGCTGGTTTTGTAAAAGTAGATCTGCAACTAATTCCTATTAAATCAAATGATGAAGACCCGGTTAAAATTGAAGTGAGTTATTCTTCCGTTACCGAAAAATCGGACTACCTGCCACCTCGTGTACTAGTGGAAATCGGTAGTCGTTCTCTGATTGAACCATTCACGGAAAGACAGTTCTTCTCTTTTGTGGGAGAACATTTCAGTGGTCGCAGTTTTTCCGATAGTACCATCGTCATTCCGACCGTCAACCCTGAACGAACTTTTTTGGAAAAGATATTTCTTTTACATGAAGAGTTTCAACAAATTCCGGAAAAAATAAAAGTTGACCGGCAAAGCAGGCATTTGTATGACCTGGAGAAATTAATGGATACCGAATTTGGGGAAAAAGGATTATCAGATAAAGAATTATACAAACAAATTGTCGAACATCGCAAGACAATCACGCCATTAAGAGGAATAAACTACGCCAATCATGTGCCGGGTAAAATAAACCCTATTCCACCTGCAGATAGATTGGATGCCTGGAGGAAGGATTATGAATTAATGCAGCAAAGCATGATTTATAAAGAATCACTTCCATTTGACAAACTGATGGAGAGGCTTATTGAATTAAAAAACCGAATCAATAAAATAATATAAATAATAAACACTCCTTTTGGATTAAGTTATGACCATAGGAAGCACAAGCACTGGTTTCATCCGCAATTTTACTTTCTTTCCAAATCTCGATATAGGCTCATTATTGACTCAGTTTCTGATTACGGGAAAGAACTAACGGCAATTGAGTTTTATGATTGAACATAAATATTATTCTGTGTAGCCTGTTAAAAAAAATCAACTAAATTTTATCAAATAAACTGCCACCAATTGATTTTTCTGCATCATCTTAAAAACTGAAATAAAAATTGACAGTATCAACAAAAGATTTTTGGGAAAGAGCCTATCAAAACAATATGGGCAAACTGATTGGTATCTGTTACCGCTATACCAGGAACTACCAGTTATCGGAAGATCTGGCACATGATGCATTTTTGAAAGCTATAGACAGGTACGGAACATATGAAGGTAAAGGCAAATTTGAAGCATGGTTGCGGCGAATCGTTGTAAATCATGCGCTACAATACCTGAGAGATCGAAAAAAAGACCCTTACCTGCATGATCTTATAACAAATACTGAGCTCCCTGATCCAACTGAAGAAAATACTGATCCCATTAATTCCATGAGTTTTACCATCGACGAATTGATTGATACCATTGACCAACTGCCGGAACACCATCGGCTGGTTTTCAATCTCTATGTGATGGAGGAATTTACCCACGCGCAAATCGGTGAAGAGCTTGGAATAAGCGAGGGAACATCAAAATCACATCTATCTAGAGCCCGTAAGAAATTACAGCAATTGCTTATCCGTAAGGCAGAAGCAAACCAGGATGACAAGGAACATAAGAAAGTCCTTGTTCTGTTACTCGCCGGGGATGCAGATAGAAATATGGATCAGTTATTCAGGAAATGTCTTGACGATTTTTCAGTTCCTCCCCGCAAACCGCTATCTCTCGAATCGGTTAAGTTCAATAACCAGAATGCATTTAGTAGTAATCCGTTTCTAAGGTCGAATGTCAAAATCCTCGTGACATCGGTCACGCTTTCAGCAATTGTAGTTGCCATTGTGTTGGTTGCAATCCAGATGAAAAAGCCTGTTCAAAATTCAACTGTAGCGGAAAAAACAGGATCAGATACTACAATAAAAAATCCCGCATTTTTTCAAACTCCGACTGCAACCATTACGCCGGACAGC
This sequence comes from Chitinophagales bacterium, assembly GCA_015654495.1. Taxonomy (GTDB): domain Bacteria; phylum Bacteroidota; class Bacteroidia; order Chitinophagales; family Chitinophagaceae; genus Pollutibacter. The sequence goes on along the minus strand of JAATGW010000343.1, from coordinate 4,820 downwards.
GTCATACCTGAAAGAAACTTAAAACAGAAACAAATGAAACCATTGGATTCCCTGGCGCTCATGCTCGCTTTGTCATCAGTTACAGCACCAACAGTTATGGCAAAAGATTCTATTAAGAATCAGATTGAACAATACAGTCGTGCAGATACAATGCTTTCGAATGATTCTGCAATTGCAAAATCTCAAACGAATTATGTGAACAGTTCCCTTACAGCTCAAAAAGAAAAAGGCAGTTTCAGGGCTTCAGAATTGTATTGGTCGGAACATGACAAGGAATTATATTTTAGAGGAAAAGTGCGCGTCGATTTTAAGGAAAACCACTTTCAGGGAAATGGTGAATTCACCTTCCTGGGTAAAGTGCAATTGCTGATTGTTGACGGGCAGCCCGTCAGTTCCGGAAAAACGGTAAAACTCGCCAATGAGGATTATGAACTGGTGACGCTGGACAGTAAAGAAGCTACTGAAAAATACGGCGACAAGGGGTTGAATGGAGCGGCGGAGATATCCCGTACCCGGTAGTCATGACCCCGACTATTTGAATATTTTCCCGCATGTTTCGTTTCAAAGTTGCAGGATTCGCTTCCTTTGCATTGCCATACTCAATAAGGCATTCGCCAGGCGGCTTGCGTCGGTTGTAAACGCAATCACAAAATTTTCCGGTGGCTTTTGGATTTCAATTGAACGCAGATCCATTTCTGAATTCTGCTGTGGAATTAGCAGTTCGAATTCATCAAAAAAACAAATCCGAAACAGGAATAGAAATTTGTTGCTCAATGGTTTTCGCCTTTGTGGAGTGACCACAGTCCGGCCTCTGCGAATAATGCCGACAAAATTCTTAATTTTATCAGCAAAACAAAGCCTGACAGCAGTTCCCGGCTATTCGTTATTAAACAGCTCACCTCAGGCGATACCTGTGCCTGGCTGTCATTTTTTTTAAGATCAGACACAAAACCCGTTTATGAACTCCGCCGCAATAAAAACGACAAGCTACATTTATCTTCTGCTTGTTCCATTTATTGTAGCAGGACTTGGGTTTGGTGTTGGACATATCAGTTATAAACTTTATTTGCCTGTATGGCTCTTGAATGTAGTTTTAATGATAATGGCTTCATGGTCGCTTGGTCTGCATGCTATCCTTTTAAAAAATGATGAAGAAAATAAACTTGCAAGGGCTGCATTTTTTCTGATCGTACCCTGGATTTTAATTTCCGTATTTGCAGGATTAGGTCCGCCGCCGGATACAGCAGCAGAATGGACAACCTCAGTAAAGGAACAACAGTTTCGATACTTTATACTCGTGATCAGTGGTGTGTTTATTGCTTTCGGATTTGTTAGTTTAAGAGGTATACTTAAAACAAAAGGAGAAAACTATTTTTCCTTACTTGCTGTGACTGCAGTATTGATTGCCATTCCACTTTTTATCCTAAACATGCTTTATTGGGGTTTTTACCTGAGTGAATTATTCAGAATCCAGGTTAATAATAATACTTCTGATATTCCCGAGTGGTTTTTACCGGTGAGGCAACTATTCGGACTCATCTCTGTAGTCGAAGTGGCATTAACCTATTTTGCAACATTTGCTATTGTTTTCTCTTTACGAAAAGCAGGTTGGTTAAGTAAAACTTCCGGTTTCTTCTATATCCTATTCAGCCTGTTGGCTCTGATAATAATCATTTTATCGGCTTTTTTTACGGAAGCATTTAAGACAGCCGGCTTTGCTGTATCCATCCCTGCATTTCCGTTTCTTATGCCTTATTTTATTGGGGTTAACCTGTTAAGAAAAGCAGGGAATAAATCTTTAAACATACTTTAGTTGATACAACAACAACCATCGCATTATTCTTATGAACATAAATTGGGACATCAGGCAGATTTTCGGGTAGTTTATAGATTTTACAGCATGGAAGAAGGTGGACGAAAAAGTTTGCCCCATCAAGGATATCGATCAGATTTTTACTATGAACACCCGGAACATTCAGGAAGTTCTACAATTTTTATGATATGGCCGGAGTTTGAAGATGAGGAAGAAATTTAATATTGGATGACAGTATTCCCGTTACCCGCACCGGTAATGCAAGGATGTGGATCATAGTTGATGAGAGGAGAAGCTATCATGCTGATAAAATAAAAATAGGACTCGTTGGATATTTTATGGAAGGCTCGCGTCGCACTGCCGAATGTCAGGTAATTGAGATTACAGGCCTAATTGAAAAAAATCATAAAAAGGCAAATTCGTGAATTTGATATGGTGAAATGCAGATAATATCGGGCTTTCCTGAGATCAGGCTTTCCGGTAAATGGCTGCAGGATTCGGTTTCAGCGCGGGTCAAACAGTATGCATCATCCGGCATGAAAAGAACAGGATCGTGATCGTGGCTGAAGCAAAACAACGGGATAGCGTTTTATTGAAATAGCAGAACGGATGATGCCATAAATTTGCGCCTTGGCAACATCCAATAGAAAAACTGTACTCACCGGCAATTACAATGAAAAATAGGTCAGCTCTTTTCTTTTCACTCTTTCTTGTTTTGACAGGCTGTAAAAACAGTAATTCAAATCAACCCGATCAAAAAATTGGCGACAGGTTATTAGAAGACCCGGAGCACCATATTAAGGACAGTCCAGACATACTTAAACATGATAGCACTGTTTTATATACGGGTTGGTATTACGTAGTTGACACACCAAACAGTTACAAACGACAGCTGGACAAATCTGACGAAATATATTATCTAGATCCAAAACCAATCATAACCGCTAAAAACGTTACGACATTTGAAATTTATGAAAGCAATACTGACAAAAAATATATCGGGTTGGCAATGCGGCTCGACAAAGAAGGAACAGAAAATTGGAGTAATGCAACACAAAAAGCAATTATGAAAAAACTGGCTTTTATTCTTGACAACCGGCTTTTGCATGTTGGGACTGTATACTCACAAATTACAGGTGGTGTTACAGCATTAAATCGTGGTAGCTATTCGAGACAAGAGCTTGAAAGCATCAGAACAATAATTGAAAGTGAAAAGTAGTTTAACCCGGAGAATGGAGATTATGAAATTTGCATTGCTGCTAATATTGCATTTGCGTTAAGTCGTCGGGCAGACAATGCCACTTTAACGGTGTTGCTACGACCAGCTTCAGCCACAGCCGACGGACTACTAATCAGCAACAGACTACCAGGGAACTTTTGTATTTTTAATCAGCATTTATACCGGGCAGACCCATTTCAAATTCTGCTCCAAACACAAATGTTTTAACGTTACGAACAGGTATTGCGGACAGCGTTTACAACTAACGATGCAGGACATGAAAATAACATTCTCCCTCATTTTAATTTCAGTCCTATGGGCAGGTTGCAGCACAGGACCTACAAAAATAGAGTATGGATCTAATGAAGGCAAACATATACTAATCAATAACCGGAAAATATACTTTGAAGAATATGGCCAGGGGATTCCTTTATTATTACTTTCAGGTGGAGGGATTAATAGAAGTATAAGGGACTTTGGAAAATGTATCCCCGGCCTTTCAGAACATTACAGAGTTATTGCACCTGATACACCAGGACAAGGCAGGTCTGATCAAACTGACAGTTTAAGTTACGACCTGTTAACGGATTTCATGTCCCAACTAATTGACTCCTTAAAGATTGACAGTTGCTATGTGATGGGTTGGAGTGATGGAGCAATTGTCAGTCTTCTATTGGCTGATAGACGGGCTGACAGGATCAAAAAGGCAATTGCGGTCGGGGCAAACAACGGGATGAGAGGATTTGTACTTCCGGACGGATTTCCTCTTGACTCGGTGAAAATTCCTTCGATGGAATACTGGTCTGCATCCAATAAGAAAGACATTGAATGGTATAGCACATTGACTCCCAAAAAAGATTGGGAAAAAATGGTAAACAATATAAACCTGATGGTGTATAAAAGAGAGTATTTTCCGACTAGTGTTTATGACAGCATAACCATTCCGGTTATGATAGTGCTCGGCGACAGGGATATGATTTCAATCGAACATGGACTGGAAATGTACAGTCTGATAAAGAATAGCCAGTATTGTGTCTTACCAAATACGACACATGAAGTATTTGCAGAGCGACCTGACCTTATTAACAGGATCGCGATTGATTTTTTTAAATAATCGGCGACGACATTTATAAATCAAGTAACCTTGCCCCGGAACCGGTGTTGAATTATAAATTTAGTCATACAATGAGCAACGCTATTATCAATAATGACTTTGCAGGGTAACGTGAAGGAATCGGATGGAAATGTGGTACCACCTACAGGTGAGAAAGTGATTTGTAAAGTCGATAAATTTTGAGATGACAAATGTAAACATTTGCTAAAATGATAGTGAAGCTCGTGTATCTGGACGGAATTACAACCGGCTGTTATGAAACTCAACTTCAGTCCGGACCGGACGGCCAAATTAATAAACAACGGTTGTCTGCTGTCTGTCCTAATATTAATATCTCACCTGTAAGCAATTCCTGTCCGCAGAAACAATTTTACAACCAACTTCAAAATCAATAATCGACTCAATTTAGGGCCTGCTGTTTTTGAATGAAGAACGCCATGGAAAAGGTTTTCGAAAGGATTTTTTAAGAAATGACATGCAAGGGTTTTTGATAAAAAGTTCAAATAATCATGCATCTCTGAAGATGAAAGCAACCTGTTCTCCGGCCCCATAGGAGCCCCCTGTTTGTAGCCAGTCGATTTTTCAGAGAAACGCAATGATTGCAGGAGCGTCGAAAGAACTCATAGCCTATTTAGGTTCCCGGATTTTATCAACCTATCCGGATCTTTTCAGCA
>JAATGW010000075.1 GCA_015654495.1 Chitinophagales bacterium | reverse complement strand
GGATCTTGTGGTCCTGAACATCGTTATCCTCGTGCTTGAAACTTACTTTTCCGCTGTAAATAATAACTATAATGCATTCATGACTTTATGGGTTATCCTAAACCTGGTATGGCTCGCCTGCTCAGGCATTTTTAAACTTTATGAAGGTCAGCTATTGACTCGTGTGATAGCTTTTTCCGTCAGATCGGTCAAGACTTATATACTCTTTCTCGTTTTGAGCGCAGTCTGCATTTATCTTGGCATCCGCAATCTTGTACCTCAGTTATATATCGGCTGGTTCATGCTGGGTTTTGCGTTTTCCCTTACTGTGCTCCGGTTATCGTATCTCTATTTCTGGATTCATTTCAAAACAAAAGACTACCTCATCAAACGCGTCATGATTATCGGGTATAACGAAATGGGGAAAAAGCTTGCGGGGTATTTTGAAAATAACAATCCACAGATGCAGGTGGTGGGTTTTTGTGAAGACATTGAGAATGTATCGGAACTGAGTCACTATCCCATACTCAGCAGGCCTTCAGAAGCTGTACAGAGATCGCGGGAGCTGAAGATCACAGAAATTTATTCAACGATATTACCCGAGCATAACCAGATGATTTATGAACAGATGCATCTCGCCGACCAGGCATGTATCCGCTTCAAACTGGTTCCCGATTATAAGCTTTATGTGAACAGACCCATGCATCTCAACTATCTTTCAGACCTGCCCGTTCTTTCACCACGGTGGGAACCTTTGGACAATCTTGTAAGTCGTATCAAAAAGCGGTTATTCGATATCGTTGTATCTTTTCTTGTAATTGTATTTATACTTTCATGGCTGGTTCCACTGGTTGCACTTGCAATCTGGCTTGAGTCACGGGGCCCGGTATTTTTTGTACAAAAAAGATCGGGTTTGAATAACCGGCCCTTTGATTGTTACAAGTTCCGGAGTATGGTGGTAAACCGGGAGTCTGATACTATTCAGGCCTCAAGAGCTGATCAGAGAATGACAGTTGTAGGCAGATTTATCCGTAAAACTAATCTGGATGAATTTCCTCAGTTTCTTAATGTATTGAGAGGTGAAATGAGCATAGTTGGTCCCCGCCCGCATATGCTGAAACATACCCGGGAATATTCGGCAATTATAAGCAAGTATATGGTCCGGCAGTTTCTAAAACCCGGCATTACAGGATGGGCACAAATAAATGGTCACAGAGGTGGGATCAATGACCCCCTTGAATTACAGGCAAGAGTGGATCATGACCTCTGGTATATGGAGAACTGGAATATTCTTCTTGATTGCCGGATAATTTTTCTAACTGCTTTTAATATTTTCAGAGGTGAAAAAAATGCCTATTGATATTTTATCTGCTCACATTAAGAAATCACGAATAACTTGTTGAGCTATCTTTGGATCCGGCCGATATCGCATGAAGCACAGAAAACCCGAAATCAATTACCTCAAAATCAGCTTGCTGATATTTAGTACTGTGGCTACTATTCTGCTCACCAACTTTCCCGACTTTCATCCGGAAAAAATTTTAGGCTGGACCTATTCATTGTCGACAGATATGCTTTTTCACGGAAGCTACTATTTCTTTATTTCGCTCTTTTTATTTTTTCTGGTAGCGATAAACAGGGCGGGCATTCTATTAAAGTCAGTTCTGTTAGTCATGCCTGCTGTTCTTGAAGGCACACAATATTTTGTACATGGTCGTACGATCAGCTTAACCGATTTGATTGCAAATTATATCGGGATCGGGCTTGCAATCCTGATTTGGATTGTATACCGGCGTTTGACTTTTGCAAAAAAACCAACACTTTACTAGCCCTGGTCTTCTTCTAAATCATTATGCTCATCTCCACCTAAACTGTAATAATTATTCTCCTCGTCTTCGCTGCCCGTAGCCTCGTCTTCATCATCGAGATCTGCACCAGGAATATCCAGGTCATCACCGGATTGATCCCCGGTAAAATCAAGTTCATTCCTTGTCTCTTTTTTTAATTGTGGAGTTTTTTTGATCCCGCTCAAATCATCCGTATCTATCTCATCTACTTTTTCTGATTTGCTGTAGATATCTTCTGATGAAGGATACTCAATAGGTTTTAAAGCAGCTTCATCGTCGTTTATGCTCTTCTTACTTTTCATATTGTAAAATTTAAAAATTGAAATTCGGTTTATTTAATGTCTTTTTTCGATCCGGTTCCGAAAGATCTGACAAATCAGTTCTTCGATTTCCCTGACGCCATGTACAATTCTTTTTTCTTTTTGTCCAGTAATTCCACAGCATACCTCAGCATCGTTCTGGGCATGGTTGCAGCCCATTTATCAAGAAATGCAAGCAATGCCTTTAGATCTGATTTCCCCGCCTGGCGAATCCATCCTCCCACTGCCTTTTGTACAAGGTCCTCCTTATCTTTTACAAGTATTTCAGCAATCGCAAAACAGTCTTTTACATCCTTCGATTTTAGAAAATAGGCCGTGCTAACAATGGCCGTTCTCCGTTCCCACATGTTTTTCGACCTCGCCAGTTTATACAATGGGTCCCTGGGTTTATCTGCAAGATATCGGCCAACAATATATATGGCTGCAAGGTCCACCAAATCCCAGTTGTTAACCCGATCGTGGCGCTTAATATACAACTGGTACAACTCTTTTCTACGCGTTTCAGTGGTTTTGTTATTACGCCCGATTTTATCCATTATGCTCATCGCACCCGCACGCAATTCATGCACATCACTTTCCATCAGTTTTTCAATTTCCTTCGCAGGCATATCTGTAAATGC
>JAATGW010000142.1 GCA_015654495.1 Chitinophagales bacterium | reverse complement strand
TTTACCTGGTGGGTGAATCAGAAAGATTCCAATGGAGAGGATATTTTTGAAGGTGGATTCCTTGGTCTGGATAATATCGGAGTCTTCGACAGAAATCAGATGCCGCCCGGTATTAAGAAATTACAACAGGCGGATGCCACGAGCTGGATGGCCATGTATGCGATCAATATGCTGCGGATGTCGCTCGAACTTGCCGAACATAATATGGCCTATGAAGAATCTGCTGCGAAATTTTTCCGACATTTTCTGAATATCGGTTGGGCGATGCATCATATCGGAAAAAAAGATATTTCGCTCTGGGATAACCAGGACGCATTTTACTATGATGCGATTCAGTTTGCCAATGGTACCAGTCAGCGCTTACGCATTCGTTCTATAGTTGGAATAATTCCACTGCTTGCTGTTGAAATTATGCACAGCAGTATTTTTGAAGGCCTGCAACAGTTCAATACCAGGCTGCAGGTTATCAAACTCACACGCCCTGATCTGACAAAGATCATTTCGAATATTGATAAGAAAAATAAGGATGGCAATTATCTTTTTGCAATAATGGTGGATGATCGCCTGGAGAGTTTACTAAAGCGATTACTCAGCGAAGCCGAGTTCTTATCAGATTATGGAATCCGTTCTCTCTCACGTGTACACAAAGATCAGCCTTATGAATTTGGCTACCAGGGAAATAATTACCGTATTCAGTATGAGCCTGGTGAAAGTTCGAGTGATATGTTTGGCGGCAATTCCAACTGGCGGGGCCCGATCTGGCTACCGCTGAATTTTCTTATCATCAATTCATTGAGAAAATACTATGAATATTACGGAGATGGGTATACGTACGAATTCCCTGTTGGTTCCGGCAAAAAGCTTAATCTGAAACAAATCGCCAATCAGCTTACAAGAAGGCTGCTTAAAATTTTTGAAAAAAATGCTGAAGGTCAGTTTCAATACCATGCACCTTATCAATCTTCCTGGAAAGAAAAGCATTTTAAGGAACATCATTTATTTTATGAATTCTTTCATGGGGATACAGGACAAGGCCTCGGTGCTTCACACCAGACCGGGTGGACGGCTTTGCTGGTGAATTTGTTACTGGAGCTGGATGAAGATTAGGACGAACAGGTAACGTTAAACGTTCAACGTTTAACGTTACCTGTTCGCTTCTGAAATCCAATGAAACTGTTTTTCCGCCAGTTGAAAATGCCGGTTATTCTTAACAAGTCCGAAGTACACAGAGTCATTCCTGACCTTTCCCCATAGGTTTAGGTGATTGTCATCAATTATTTTATAATTGAGTTCAAACAGCGGAAGGGAGTCTGCCGGGAACTTTTTAAACACAATTGTTCTTTTGAGCGTATCAGGCTCGTACATAAAATATCCTCTGCGATAACGCTGCCTGAACAAGCTGTCTGATGTATTTATACTGCCTCCGCCATTTTTATCAAAAATAAAATCTTTCCATACCATCTCATCATATCCGGAGATTGGTATGGTGTCATTATTTTTTACGAATGTCCTGATATCGTAAATTCCTTTGTTTATGCCTTTCGCTACTTCAACTTTCTGTTCATTCCTGTACCTTTCCCAGGATTGAGAAAATGGGATGATCGCAAAAACAATGATGAAGGCAATTTTCCAGACCCATCTGCCAATTCTCTGCCATCTTTTGCGGAGATCGATATGGTACAGAGAAGTGGCTGCAGTATTTTTATTTTGTATAAAGAAGCTGAATAATCGCCGCCAGTCTTCCGCTACTAAAAACAAACAGCAGATCAGCAATTGCATGGAGTATAGTTTTACAGGAACATCGTAACTGATATTAAGCATAAACACATTGGTGAATACGGCTACACCAACCAGAGCGCCAGGTATTACTGTTTTTCTGTTCAACAGTAATATTCCTACGAGGGTTTCTGTAACTCCGGAAAATACCTGGTAAGGAGTGGAATATCCGATAAACATCCAGGAAAAACGCATAGGTAAATAATCTCCAAGCGGTGTTGCCAGCTGACTCAGGTTTGGGAAATACATTTGCAAAGCAAAAAGCTTGATGATACCATAGCTGAATGAAACAAGTGCCACATAGTACCGCACAAAATTTCGGGTCCAGAATGCAAGTGTATTGTAGTTGTTCTGTTTTTTCCTGTCAATCCAGGTCCATATAATACATCCGATAAATGCGATAATGAGGTAGGTGTAGAACTGTGCCCATGCATAGGAGGTATCACCGCTGCCTCCACCATTTATATTCAATACTTCTTTAACGTGCAGCAAATTCTTATTGAAGAATTCAACAATCCATGCATCAGCCCTGCCATACAATTCAATCAGGAAGGAAATCCCGGGCAGGTCGCCGAACCATTGCCATGGACTAATAGTGAAAAGAAAATAAATGAAAAAAAATCGAAACAGTATCTTCCTCATGAGTCAACTATTTAATCATTAGATTTTTGGGATGGGGGTTCATACATTATCTTTTCGGACAATGATCTTGTTTACAAGGTTGCCGTTAGCATAATGATCTTTACAATAGTACAAACTTAAAGCTGAATAAAAATGAAATCGCCAGGAGAGTGGTACCGATGGTTTATGCCGGCGCCTGCTAATACAGAAATGTCAGTTTTGATCAGCTATTTCTTTGAGATGAAGCAGACGGCTTGCTATCCAATTTGCCGGCTTCGAACATGCCACATAGTTAGGAAGCAGACGAACGGTACATGTTGTTACCTGAGTTGATTTAAAGACAATCCGGCAAAAAAGCAGGCTATGCTTTAAGGTAAATCGTCTGCAACATTTTTTTATGGCGATTGAGGCTGTTAATACCAGGTGCTTTTAAACAGGACTTTTTCAATTCTTTTTAAGAATTTCAATTTACTAACTTTGATTTATCTCTTAGGAAAAGGGAAACCTACATAAACACCAGATTCAGGGAAAAATCCCTGATTCAACTAAAGCAGAGAGGAGCTAACCTATGATCTGCGAATTAAATCTAACACCGGGAGGCGTAGTAGACTTTCGTCCCGGATTGCCTCCGGATTTTACCGGCCCTGTTTTCCAGGGTTCAGTGGCCATTTCGGTAAAATCAAATATTTCCAGGATAACATTACAGGAATACAAAGCAGATGAGTATCAAATCCGTTTAGGTACTGCATTTTTCCTGAAGCAGGTTACGGGTATTGGCAATATCATGAGCCGCGGATTTCACAGTTTTTTTATGTTGAAGAATAGTTTGAGAAAACAAATAGACAGCATTGGAAAATTTCATCTGCGGCAAGGTCAGTTTGCCTGTATTATTTCCGGGCCTGCATCCTTTGAGGTTAAATTTGAAAGAGATATTGAATACAGAACATTTGATCTCTTTTATTCATCTGGGCTGCTGGAAGAGCTTCTTCCGTTTTTTCCTGAGCTAAATGATTTTTTGTTGTCTGGCAGCCCTTCAGCACTTCCGGAAATAACTTACTGGACCCGGCCTTCGATGAAAGAAATTATCAATCAGATCATCAACTGCCCTTTTGACGAAGCCTCCCGGAAATTTTATCTTGACCTAAAGGTTCGGGAACTACTTTATGAAATGCTGGAGAATGCTTTCAGAAGAAAAGGGAAGGAGTACCATTTTACTGCCTGGGAAACAGCTAAGATTCATGAGGCGCGGAAGATCCTGGAGACCTATATTGCAACAAAACCACCTACCGTCAGGTTCCTGGCAAGGCAGGTTGCGCTTAACGAGTATAAATTAAGGACCGGGTTCAGGCAGTATTTTTCTGCAGGCCTTTTCGAATGGTTGTATGAGCAGAAGATGCAGCATGCAAAACAATTGTTGTTAACAACCGATAAGCCCGTAAAAGATATTTGTTCCCTGGTGGGCTATCCGCGCATAACTAATTTTATTACTGCTTTCCGAAAGAGATTTGGAATGACGCCAGGTGCATTCCGGAAATAAAATCTGCTTCGCAAAACTTTTACCATGCCCCGCAAAACTATTCGATGAAAATGAATCAAAAGATGAATGACCTTCAGGATTCATCTTTTCGTTATGAAAATCACCATCACAAAGCAAAGCTCAGTTCAAATTATTTCTGCGTTGTTCATCTTCCTTTTTGTTTATACCGGTCTCAGCAAACTGCAGAACCTGGATTTATTCAGGGGCGTTATTGCCGGATCACCACTTATTTCTACAAACGCGAAATTGCTCTCCTGGTTATTACCGGTTTCGGAACTGATTACTGCATTTCTTCTTGTTATTCCGGCGACCAGGTTCCCAGGTCTTTTGATTTCACTACTTCTAATGATCCTTTTTACGGGTTACATTTCTTATATGATTTTGTTTACGCCAAAACTGCCTTGCTCCTGTGGTGGTGTATTGAGCTCGATGACCTGGCAGCAACATTTGGTCTTTAATATCTTTTTTACGGTGCTGGCGGGTGTGGGTGCATTTCTTTCCCGAAGAAAAAAATAATTATTGCAATAATCAGGACCAGCCGAACACCTGTATAAAAAAGTAGGCGTATTGAAAACACTCAATTTTTTTATCATGAAAAAGTATCTTTTGGATATCGTTGTACTTTTGGCAGCTGTCGTAGACACATAAGCTTCTGCAGGGAAGTTTAAGCCACATGCCTTTAAGTATTATAAGAAATTCACCGGGCCAACTGCAAGCCCCACTGTGACCCAGATTCATATTGATGAAAGCCAGGTTGGTAATCAGAGTTGCCCTACCACACAGGAAGATCATCCCTGCTTAATTGAGCTAACGGGACCAAATGGAGCTGAAATCCTGCCTGCAATAAGAACAAGGCCAGTTGAATGGTAACTAATCTTCAAGGCTGGCAGGCAATGATTCGGCCAGCCTTGATTTTTTAATCTGTTATTTCAAGAACATCTGCTTCCCAGTTCTGCATACGGATGTTTAACCCGTATTTTTTTAAATTTTCCCTTAAGCAATTTATATCCAGTGCAGATCCAAGAACGGAGAGATTGGAAAACTCCATGTCAACATTGGTAAAAGCCAGTGGCATTAATAATTGGCGGTAAATCTATCTTATACCGGTTTAGTAGCTTTACTAGTGCTTCTATT
>JAATGW010000119.1 GCA_015654495.1 Chitinophagales bacterium | reverse complement strand
TCCCTTCATTACCAGCCGCCCTTCGGCATCCATGTCTGCAAGATCACCGGAGCTGTGAAAATTTACTTTTTCAGGTATATAAAAATAGTGCTTAAACAGCATTGGAGATCTGATGAGTAATTCCCCATCTTCATCGATTCTGTATTCCATTCCTTTTATGGGTCTTCCCAAAAAATCACCCTTGCCTTCAAAATTTATTTTTTCATCGCCATCAGCAATTGCAACAATAAGGTGTTCTGTCATCCCATAGAGGCAGGTAATTTTTGCACTTGTAAGCGAACGCAATTCCATCAGCAACGATTTAAAAACAGGCGCCGACCCCAGTATGATCAACCTGAGGGAAGGCGGAAATGGTTGCCTCGATTCCCTGCAAAAATTGATCAGTGCTTTATATTCAGCAGGCGGACCAAATAGTGTTGTGATTTTATTCCTGTTGATAAAAGCAATCCTTTCCCGAGCTGATGTTGTTTCCTTCCAGAAATAGGTTTTATACCCTGACATCATTGCAATAAGCGCGAAATGCGGAAGATGAGTTACAAGCGATGCACCTTCATCAGGTTTTAATAAAGATGAAATAGCTACCATGCTTTGGTATAAGCTATTCATGGTGTGAACAACTGCTTTAGGTTCTGACAATGTTCCGGAAGTATAAACCAGAACCAGCTCATCATCTTCTTCAGTCTCTTCAAAATGGCTGCTGTTTTCTGAATCAAAATTCAGCCGTTTGTTTTTTTGAAACAGCGGAAGTTTTATTCCGGTTGCGAAGATTGTATACTTATTGGAAAAGGGAATATAAAATGGATTCTTCCGCGTTTTTCTATAGATATAGCGCAAAACCGGATGTTCCTGCAACAGCAAGAGTCGGCTGTCGATAAAAGCCCATTTTGGCCGGAACTGTTTCAGTTTTGCAGCATAAAGTTGATTCCCCATATGAGGATCAATAAATGCATTTTTTGTACGCAGATGTACTAAGGCCATAAAAAGCGTGAGAAATTCAATTCCCACATCGCAGGCAAGTAAAACATGATCGCCCCTTTTTATTCCACTTCTATGCAGGTAATGTGCGAGGTTTCTACTTTTTTCAAGCAGCTCACCTGACCTGAGTATATGGTTTTTTTCATTGCATACTTCAAAATCAGGGGGAAGCTTTTCCAGTATTTTCAGCAGAGGAGATGAATACAGCATGACTAAGCCTTCATTAACTGAATAGAAAGATTAATTCCGGCCGCCATCCCAACCAACATCACAATACTACCGTTTTTGATCATCTTTTTTTCATATGCATAATCTAATGCTAACGGTAAAGTAGCTGCTGCTGTATTGCCATAGAGATGAAATGTCTGAACAATTTTTTTGATATCGCAGTTCAAAACCTCTGATAGCATCTTGTTGGTATCTTTAGAAACCTGGTGTGCACATATAATGTCAATATCGTCCACAGTAATCCCTGCTTCTTTAATACAATTGATAATAAAGTCCGGTGCAAGTTTTAGCAACACTTTTTTCAATCCAAAAGTATCACCGATAAAAAAATGTTTTGATGCATCTCCGGGAAACATTGAACCACCTCCCTGTATCCGGCAGAGTTCCCAATACTCTCCAAATGATTGCTGCTTGTGATAGAAAAAGCCCTTGTCTTCTGTGGTAGAGCTTAAAAGAAGAGCTACGCCGGCATCACCTAGAGAATAAGCAGCAAAATGGTCTTTAAAATCTTCTTTTCTGATATTGTGAAATCGTATGCTATTGCTGATTTTTTCTCCGCACACCACCAGGATATTGTTATAATCACCATTTAAAATCAGTGCACTTGCAATTTCCATTGCATTCGTAACACTGTTGCAGGCATTCTTCAAATCAAAGGCCGGGCAATTCAATCCCAATTTATGTTGAACGATATTGGCAGTGGCCGGTTCAATCAGATCCTGTGAGGCAGCGGCAAAAATGAGAAGATCTATCTTCCGGTCGGGAATTTTTTCCAGGAGTTTTCTGGCCGCACTGGCGCAGAGATCTGAAACCTGTTCCTCATTTTCAGCATAATACCTGTATTTATTGCCGATTATTTTTTCAATTAATCCTTCCTGTATATCAAATCCACCGGCCTTAATTTTTTGTTCTACGCAGCCATTGCTTATTCTTTCTCCAGGTAAAAAGGAACTGATATATTCTATAAAAACCCTTCTCATATTTCTGCAGCAAGTAGTCGCCGCCACATCGGTTTGGTAAGAAAATTAAATCCGTTGAAACTGTTTACAAATTCTATGATTTCACGGAGATATAATCTGCCGAAATTCTTTTTAAGATTTTTTCTGGCTTCTCTGGTAAATTTGGCCGGGTCTTTCACTCCGATGGCTTCAAAGTTTTGTTTTGTAACATATAAGGATCGCATATACCAGATATTCAGCAGAACCACATAACTGAATACAGTTCTTTTAAAGAACCCTGCATTTTCAGTATAATGTTTCAGCCATATGCGTGTATAATGTATATGACGTCCTTCTTCAATGTGATGCAGTTCAGCCACTTTGCGCAGCGGCTCAAAAATATCAGGTGATTTCCTCACAAGCTCTCCGTAAACATCGGTCAGCAGCTCAATGGCCAGTACTGACATAAACTGGTAAGATGTCGGGAAATAGCTGGCAGTAAATTTTCCGATAAACTTCTGGAACCAGGGCAGTGTAATTTTATTTCCATTCAGCATTCTGATTGCTCTCGCAAACATATCCTGGTGACGGAATTCCTCGATCAGTTCTTTAACGAGATAACGGTATTCAACTGACTCCGGTGAAATATTGAGGATTCGTTTATTAAAAACCATACACGCAAGACCTTCTGCCCAGGCGTATGAGTACATTACCTGAACCAATTCATGCCTGCCGAGCTCTCTTTTCTGATGGGCGGTAAGTGTGTCAAAAAGCGGGTGACCGTATAGTGAAATAATTTCTTCAGGCATCAGCGGTTCCTGATTCTCTTTCAGGTGCCAGGGAATAAACTCATCAGGTAGTATGGGATGGGTTTCGCTGAGCCGGATAAGCCGTTCTACTTTTGCCATATCTGCGGCGCTTATCATGGGTATGATGGTGTTTTTGGTTTACCTGCCGGTAAAGATTTAGTTTGAACCGACCTTGTCTGAAAATAATTAATACAATTCAAGTTCTGAAATTTTTCGAGATAACCGCAGGACTGTTTTATATTTTAACCTTATTAACTGACAGTTGACTATAATCTGCCGGTTCTTTTTATCCCGGTTTTTAAATTAAGCCACTATTTTTGCACCCGTATAAAATTCATCATGAAACAAACTCCTTTTACTTCCCGGCACATTGCTCTCGGAGCGAAAATGGCAGAATTCGCCGGCTATAATATGCCGATTTCTTATACTGGTATTAACGATGAGCATCAGGCTGTTAGAAATAATGCCGGCATATTTGATGTAAGCCATATGGG
Organism: Chitinophagales bacterium; assembly: GCA_015654495.1. GTDB lineage: Bacteria > Bacteroidota > Bacteroidia > Chitinophagales > Chitinophagaceae > Pollutibacter. The sequence continues at coordinate 14,483 of JAATGW010000119.1, read as the reverse complement.
AGAATTCATTCTGAAGGGCGATAAAGCCCTTGACCTTATTCAGCGGGTCACTTCCAATGATGCTTCAAAACTTAGTAATGGAAAAGCACAATACAGTTCTTTAACAAATGAGAATGGCGGTATTGTTGACGACCTTCTCGTTTACTGTATAGAGCAGAACAAAGTTTACATGCTGGTTGTAAACGCATCAAATATTGAAAAAGACTGGGAATGGATTCGCAGGCATAATGCCGACGACGTGGAGATGCATAATATTTCTGATAAAACCTGCCTTCTCGCAATTCAGGGTCCTAATGCGGCCAGAATATTACAGCCACTCACCGAAATGGATATCCTGGACCTTAAATATTATACGTTTACCAAAGGATTATTTGCCGGAGTGGACAATGTATTGGTTAGTGCAACGGGGTACACCGGTGCCGGAGGCGTTGAGATTTATTTTGAAGACAAAGATGATGCTGCTGCCAGAATCTGGGATGCCATTTTTAAAGAAGGCGGACCAAAAGGACTAAAACCAATAGGGTTGGGCGCCAGGGACACACTGCGTCTTGAAATGGGTTTTTGCCTCTATGGAAATGATATAGATGATTTTACCACTCCCCTTGAAGCCGGGCTGGGCTGGATCACAAAATTTACTAAACCATTCACAGCCAGCGAATTCCTCGCCCGGCAGAAAGCAAATGGCGTTGAAAAAAAACTGGTTGGTTTTGAAATGGTTGACAAAGGAATTCCCAGGCACCATTATAAAATCCGCGATGCTGAAGGAAACCTGATAGGAAATGTTACATCAGGCACACAATCTCCCAGTCTCAATAAAGCAATTGGCATGGGATATGTACGGATAGACCATGCTGTGATAGGTAACGAGATTTTCATAGATATCCGGGATAAGAATATTAAAGCCCGCGTCGTGAAAATGCCCTTCTTCCAGCAGAGCTGATCATCCTTATTAAACCCGTTATGTCAAAAATCCATATCACTACTTTCATTAATGCCCCTATAGAAAGGGTATTTGACCTCAGCCGGAATATCACCCTCTTAAAAAAAGCGATTGCTGCAGGAAAAGAACAGATCCTTTCCGATACTTCATCAGTTTTAATAGGAAAAGGTGAGTCTATCACCTGGAAAGCAAAACACCTCGGCAAATTACGGATGCTTACAACCCGTGTTATTGAAATGGAAAAGCCAGGCATGTACCAGGAGTTACAGGTGAAGGGCGATTTAAAAAGTTATTCGCATGAACACCATTTTAAAAAAACCGAAAATGGAACAATCATGATCGATATGGTGGAATTTGAAGGTCCCCGTGATATTATCGGTAGTATTGCGGCACCGATGTTTCTGAAAAAATACCTGGAAGCTTTTCTGCATAAAAAAAATGAACTCATCCGTAATTATGCAGAAAGCGATAAGTGGAGGGCAATTATAGGATGAGCGCGCTTATCTTTGCCTTTTTTCAGAATTATTGAGAATGCCCAAGCCCAACCTGCCTTCCCTTTATACCTGTTTATCACCCGCATTATTGCATCTGTATGATGTAAATGATTCAATCGTTGTTATTATTGATGTGCTTCGGGCTACTTCTACAATTGCCACTGCCCTCTTTAATGGCGCAGAATGTGTAGTGCCGGTAGATTCAGTGCCCCGTTGTATTGAGCTTGGTTTAAAACTCAACGGCATTACAGCAGGTGAGCGTGATGGTAGGGTGGCCGAAGGGTTATCCTATGGAAATTCGCCGTTTGAATATCCGGAATCTTTTGTCGCCGGGCGGAAACTGGTTCTCACAACCACCAATGGTACAAAGCTTTTACATATGGCACTGGCCCAGGGGAAATGTGAAATAATCACGGGCGCTTTTCTGAATCTTTCTGCAGTATGTGATTATCTGCTCGCTTCAAAAAAACCGGTGATATTGGGTTGCGCTGCGTGGAAAGACCGCGTAAATATGGAAGACACTCTTTTTGCCGGCGCTGTAGTTGACAGGATCGGTCAGGAATTTTCCATTAATTGTGATTCATCACATATGGCACAAACCTTATACCGGCAGGCGAAACCGGATCTTTTTGAATTCATGAAAATTAATGATGCCTCTCATTTTCACCGGCTGATGAATTACGGACTCGAAAAAGATATCAGGCACTGTCTTTCTCCCGATCTTGCGAATGTATTGCCAGTGTTTCGGGATGAAGCGCTGTGGAAAGCAGCAGGCAGCAGGCAGCAGGCAGCAGGCAGAAGATAAGTTCACACCTTCATGAAAGGAATTCTGTCAGCATGAAATTTATATGTTTTTGTTCAAAGCAACCAGCCTGAAAGTAACAAACATTAGTTTCAAAACTATTTTTTAAATAAAAACTGTTCTGGGATTAATAATAAATATATAAACTGGAATGGTGTTTTTTGCTGTCTCGCACTGTGACTCAGAGAATTTCCATAATCAAATTGAAGTATAAAATTCTACTGTAGAGCAGCTTTAAATTATTTTTTGATTTATGAAATAATCTGCTGCCTGCTGCCCGCTGCCTGCTGCCTATTTTATCTTATTTTTACTTTCAGTTGTAAAGACAACATCGCATCTCTCAAAAACAGTTTACCATATGAATGAAACTTCACTCAGGAGCCAGGGATGGTTTGGACGTACAGGAAAAGACGGATTTATTTACAGAGCCTGGATGAAAAACCAGGGAATTCCTGATGAAGAATTCAGGGGAAAACCAGTGATTGGCATTTGCAATACCTGGAGTGAACTTACCCCCTGTAACGCGCATTTCCGCGAGTTGGCGGAATCGGTAAAAAAAGGGGTAATTGCTGCCGGTGGTTTTCCCGTTGAGTTTCCTGTAATGTCGCTCGGTGAAACGCTGATCAAGCCTACGGCTATGCTCTACCGTAACCTGGCGAGCATGGATGTGGAGGAATCTATCCGGGCCAACCCGGTAGATGGAGTAGTACTGCTTTGCGGTTGCGACAAAACAACGCCATCGCTTGTAATGGGCGCCTGTAGCGTGAATGTGCCGACTATCGTCGTTTCAGGCGGACCGATGCTGACGGGCAAATACGAAGGAAAAAATATCAGTACCAGCGATGTATGGCGTTTCAACGACGCTGTGAGGAGCGGACAAATGACGCAGGAGGAACTGACGGTTGCAGAAGCCTGTATGTGCCGTAGCCGCGGGCATTGCGCGGTTATGGGTACTGCTTCCACAATGGCCTGTATGGTGGAATCTCTGGGCCTCACCCTGCCAACCAATGCAGCTATACCTGCTGCTGACAGCCGCCGTAAAGTATTAGCGCAGTATTCGGGCAAAAGGATTGTGGAAATGGTAAAGGAAGATCTGAAACTTTCGGATATTCTTACCCGTGAGGCATTCGAAAACGCAATCATGATTAATGCGGCTATTGGAGGATCAACAAATTTTGTGATCCATTTACTCGCAATTGCCGGCAGGATAGGTGTTGAACTTGAACTGCAGGATTTCGATAAGCTCAGTTTCGGAATTCCGCTGCTTGCAAATCTCCAGCCTTCAGGAAAATATTTTATGGAAGATTTTTATTATGCGGGTGGGCTTCCTGCTGTAATGAAAGAGCTTGATGGCAAATTGCATGATACTGCAATTACTGCAAACGGCAGAAAGCTTAAAGAAAATTATTCCGATGCCGAAATATATAATCCGGATGTGATTACAGACACAGATCATCCATTTAAAAACGAAACCGGTCTCGCCGTTATCAGGGGAAATCTTTGCCCTGATGGAGCTGTTCTAAAACCAAGTGCGGCAAGCAGCCACCTGATGAACCATACCGGAAAAGCTATTGTATTTGAAAATATTGAAGACTATCATGCACGTATAGATGATCCTGCGCTGGATGTTGACGAAAACAGCATTCTTGTTTTGAAAAATGTAGGTCCGGTTGGATATCCGGGCATGCCTGAAGTAGGTAATATGGCCTTGCCAAAAAAATTGCTTGATAAAGGCGTTACTGACCTGGTGCGTATATCAGACGGGAGAATGAGCGGAACCGGCTTTGGCACTGTTGTATTGCATGTGTCACCGGAAGCTGCCAAAGGAGGGCCGCTGGCATTGGTTGAGAATGGCGATTTGATTACGCTGGATGTTGAAAAAAGATCTCTTGAATTAAAAGTTGCGGGCGATATTCTTGAGAAAAGAAAAGCTGCCTGGAAACCGGCGCATAATATGCAGACCAGGGGATATGTTCAGCTGTACCAGCAACATGTTTGCCAGGCACATCTCGGAGCAGACCTTGACTTCCTTACCGGAGGATCAGGAAGTACGGTTACCCGGGATTCACACTAATGAAAACTGAATTTGAATAATGGAGCGATTATTTGTATCAAAAACGGCGGTTGTAACAGGAGCCGGCCAGGGAATTGGTTTTGAAATAGCCAGGCAGCTGGCATTGAAAGGAGCTTCTGTATTGCTCAACGATGCCGATGAAAATCTTGCCCGAACAGCCGCAGCAGCGATAAACGATGAGGGTGGCGTTTGTAAAGCATTTCCGGGCGATGCAGGAAATATCGTTTTTATAAGAAAGATGGTGGAAGAAGCCGTAAGCTCCTTTGGCGGAATACACATTGTGATTGCTAATGCCGGTATTACACTTTTTGGGGATTTCTTTACTTATTCCCCGGAGGCATTGCAACAGGTATTTCAGCTGAATATGAGCGGAAGTTTTTTCCTTACACAAACAGCGGCTATACGGATGCGTGAGCAGGGCAGCGGCGGAAGTATCCTGCTGATGTCATCAGTTACGGGACAGCAGGCACATAAACACCTGGCTGCCTATGCAATGACAAAATCAGCCTTACAGATGCTGGCAAAAAACCTTGTACTTGAATTGTCTCCTTTTGGAATTACCATTAACGCGATTGCTCCTGGCGCAACGCTGACAGAAAGAACCCTTGCCACAGATCCCGGTTACGAGGAAACCTGGCGGGAACTGACTCCATTGGGTAAACCGGCCAGAACCAAAGATATTGCCCACGCCGCCCTGTTCCTGGTATCGCCTGAATCAAATCATATTACCGGTCAAACGCTTGTTGTGGATGGTGGCTGGACATCAGTAAGTCCATCGCCGGGAGACAAACATTTTCATGAAGTGGAGTCGGAAAAATAAATCCCTCAAGATACGACATTCTGCGCTTAGTTTCAGATTCTCAGCTGAAATTAAAAATTCATGTTCAGCTTCTTTCCGCATGTCTATTTTCATTTAGTTTTGCAGATTACCCTTTTCTGTAGCAGGAGTTTTTCCGTACCTGAGGGGGTGGGTAAGTGCGTTTGATCATTTCAGTTATTACCAACTTATGGCATTATCACACCTATTGAAATTTGTCTATAATAATGGCACCGATGAGGTGATTCGCAGGGGAAAAAAGATACATGCCATCGGCTATGTTGAATTTGTAGAACATGATGAGTTAATGGGAGCGGTAACTTTCCGCGTAAAAGATGATAACTACAGCACTTTTTATAAAGTTACCATTCAGAAATACAAGGATCCCCGTACCATGGCACTACGCTGCTCCTGCCCTTATAACCTGGGCGATATCTGCAGGCATGAGGCGGCTGCGCTTTTGCAATTACAGGAATTACTCGATAAAAATATCCTTGGCGACAGAAGTATTATTTATCATCAGCGGCATACCGTGGTGAAAATGAAAAACCTGGATTTGAAGAGTATCCGGTACCTGACCTCACCTGAATCTTATGAAGCCGCCGAAAAATTACTAAGGACACAGAAAGCCAATATCGTTCTCGCAAAAGATGAACGCGTGGAAGCAAGGCTTGAAATGGAAGGTGATGTTTTCCCGGTTGTGATTCAGAAAAATGAGGAAAGAAATTTTGATACCTCCTGTAAATGTACTGATGAACACCATCCGCTTTGCGTACACAAAACAGTTCTGTTTCTTCAATTGTTAAATGCTTACGGACCTTTTTATTTTGATTCAATACGAAACTGGGAAAAGGAAAAAAACAAATTGCTCGAAGCCTACGGTTATAGTATGAATGATGCTGGCTGGGAGAAAAAATTTGAATTTTCATATAAGGATGGCAAACCTTTTCTGAGAGTACTCGATCCGACTGTGAAAAGAGTAGAGTTACCTGCCACCAGTTCTAAACCGAGGCCAGTCATCGCACAGCGTGAAGAAATAGAGCCGGCTCCTGAAGTAGAAATAGTTCCGGAGGATACAAGGCTGGGAATCGTTTTCAATATGCATCATAAACAGTTTCCCGGATTTGCTGTTGAAGTGATCACGGGGGAAATGAATTCGCAGGGAACGGCATATAGCGGAAAGGTTGTAAAGCTCGATCTCGGAAAATTCATTCCGACGGAAACTATGAGTGAGGAAGAAACCAATCTCCTGCAAAGCCTTCGCAAATTTCACGCTTCTGAAATTAATAAGTATGTAAGCCGCAATTCTCCTTTTTCCGGGATCTGGGAAAATATTATTCATACGGAAGAAGATGGATTACCGGGAGATACAGAATCCCTCATCACCGAATATTTCTATCCGAAGCTGAAAAAGTTATTTGTGGAGCAGCTGGGTAAAAGTCTGTTCTTTCGCTTACCGCAGGCAAAATCATTCACAACAGCAAACCTTGAACCTGTAGCTATCAGCACTTCAACAATGGTCCCATCATTCACTGTTGAACTGGTTAATAAAAAATATAAAGTTACCTGCAGGGCGCTTGTGAATGAGCTGGACATTGATCTCACCGACAATGAATGGCAAAGTGATCTCGTAGTAATGTATAATAATTGTCTTTATCTCTGGGATAAAGAAGAAGATTATGCTGCGGTGAGGGAATTTTTCTCATTTAATAAGAAAGAGATTGGCAAAGATCAGTGGAAGGACTTTCTTCATAAAACTTTGATCCCTCTCTCCCGCAACTACAGGATGGAATTTGATAAGGCAATTATCAGGGAGGTAAGAGATGGCGAACCGGAGATCAGACTTACGCTTCAGGAAAAAGGAGAATACCTCGTATTTAATCCTGGTTTTGCATACAAAGGTTATGAAGTCCGATATAGTGAGAAAGACACAATTATTCTTCCTGTCGATGACCAGGTGATGATTATTCACAGGAACAAACCAGCGGAGATTCAGTTTATTAAGAAACTTGAAGGGCTTCATTCAAACTTTATACGGCCGGAGGGAAATGCATCGCTTGTATTAAAAGGGACCGATGTACTAAAGAATAACTGGTTCTTTCTTTTTGTGGATGCGATGAAAGAGCTCGAAGTTCCGGTTACTGGTTTTGATGTTTTACGCAATTTCAGGTTTAATACCGCCAAACCCAATACCCGTATCCGGATCAACAGCGGAACCGATTGGTTTGACGCAAGCGTTGATGTTATTTTTGGCGATCAACAGGTTAGTATAGCCGAAATTAAAAGAGCGCTTACCAATAAACAACAGTTCGTTCAACTGAATGATGGCACTCTTGGTATACTGCCCGAGGAATGGCTAAAAAAATATTCCCTGCTTTTCAGAGTAGGTGAAGGTAAACAGGACAAACTCCGGCTTTCAAAATATCACCTGAGTGTTATTGATGAATTGTACGATAACCGTGATGAAACGGAGGTGATGATAAGACTTGAAGAGAAGTACGACAGGCTGCGGAGTTTCAACCGCATCAGTGAGGTGGATCCGCCACAGGCACTGAATCATATCCTTCGTCCTTACCAGGTGGCAGGATACCATTGGTTAAATTATCTGAGTGAGGTAGGCTGGGGTGGCATTCTTGCCGATGACATGGGTCTTGGTAAAACGGTGCAGGCTCTTTCCTTCATGCAGTATTTTAAAGAAAAGAACGGTTCTCTTAAGGCATTGGTTGTTTGCCCTACAACGCTCATGTTTAACTGGGAAAATGAGATCAGAAAATTCACGCCAAATCTTGATCATATCATTCATCACGGCGGCGACCGCTCTCGCGACAAGAAGATGTTTGACGAAACTGATGTGGTTATTACAACATATGGAACACTCCGCAGTGATATAAGGATGCTGGTAGATGTGATGTTCGATTATGTTGTTCTTGATGAATCGCAGGCGATAAAAAATCCGCAATCAAAGGTTACCAGGGCTGCTTCCCTCCTCAATGCAAAAAGCCGTTTGTGCATGAGTGGTACTCCGCTGCAGAATAACACATTTGATATTTATGCGCAGATGAACTTCCTCAATCCCGGAATGCTTGGCAGTGTTGAATTTTTCAGAAATGAATTTGCCACACCAATTGACAAATTCGGCGAACCGGATCAGAAAGAACATCTCAGGAAATTGCTTTATCCGTTCATTCTGCGCAGAACCAAGGAGCAGGTGGCAAAAGATCTTCCGGATAAAACCGAAACCATTCTGTTTTGTGAAATGGAAGATGAGCAGCGTAAGATCTACGATGCCTACCGGAATGATTACAGGAACAAGATACTCGGTGTTATCAGTGAGCAGGGTATTGATAAATCACAGCTGACCATTCTGCAGGGTCTGATGAAACTCAGGCAGATATGTGATTCTCCTGCCATAATGAATGAACCGGAAAAGTATCCGAATATCTCCATTAAACTGGAAGAGCTTGGTCGCGAGATCTCCGAGAATATCAGTAATCATAAAGCACTTGTTTTTTCTCAGTTCCTTGGTATGCTGGCGTTGATCCGTGAAAAACTGACGGAGCTTGGGGTTCCATATGAATATTTTGATGGCAGCACTTCTGCAATCGACAGGGAAAAAGCGATTCAACGTTTCCAGAATGACTCTACTGTTCGCGTATTCCTGATTTCGCTGAAAGCCGGAGGTGTTGGTCTGAATCTCACAGCAGCGGATTATGTTTATATTGTTGATCCCTGGTGGAACCCTGCTGTTGAACAACAAGCTATCGACCGGACTCACCGTATCGGGCAAACGAAAAATATTTTTGCCTATCGCATGATCTGTAAGGATACAATTGAAGATAAAATTCTTCAGCTTCAGGAGCGCAAAAGAGCACTTGCCCGCGACCTGATAGCTGATGATACTTCATTTGTGAAAAGCCTCAGCAGAGAAGATGTGGAGTACCTCTTCAGTTAAAATATTGCAATACAGCCGGGAATAAACTAGTCGAAGTTGGTCCCGCCTTTATGGATCGAGGCTTTTGCCGTCTGAAAATTCAATTTTGCTGTTTGCCTCATTGTTTCTGCCATTTCACAGCCGTAGAGCCGGGTATAATAGGGTGTAACGAATTTGTCGACCGATGACATATTGAAAAAAACCGCATCGGCATCCGCATCAAGAACAATTGTTTTATATACCTCAGTTTGCTTATACAGAGAGTTCTTCATTAGTCTGATCTCGATATAGTCAAAAAGACGTACTGCCTCATCGTCAGGAGTAAAGTAAGGGCCAAATACCTCATAATCCCGGCCGGGAAATTCGTTCTGCCGGTTTTCCAGTTCAATATAGGCATAGCCTCTGGCGGTTAAGTCATCTGCATCTCCAGCGGGAGCAAAAAGATAATAAGGGGAAGTTCTGGAAGCAATAAAATAGTGATAGAGGCCGTCGTGAAATCCATCTGCTGCTTCTGACAAACGTTTACCCAATCCGGCTGAAAGCGGTGTTTCATTGAGCATAAAAATTTATTTAAATGGTGGCTGAAAACAAGGGGCTGGAAGGGCGGGGGTCGTAGTAAATTGGATTTCTTCGAAAAAAGTTATTCATTATTAGGCAAAACAGCAAGTTAATTTTTGAAACCGGGCGGGTTAAAAGACGGTTACAGCAAGAATTATTATTTGCTCAGCTTTGTTTTTTGGTAAATTTAATAAGGATACGAAACAGACCTATGCGCAAGCTGGTGGCGATAATGTTCACCGACATAGAGGGGTATACTTCTCTCATGCAGCAAAATGAAAGCAATGCCATTCTGCAGCTTTCTCAATACAAACAGCTTATACTTCAGCAAATAAGGCAGTACGACGGCAGGCTTATCAAATATGTTGGCGACGGAACATTGTCAGCATTCAACTCATCATTTCATGCAGTGAGCTGCGCAGTGGCTTTGCAAAAAGAATGCTGCAAAGCAAAAATACCTGTGCGTATAGGCATTCACCAGGGGGAGGTCATTTTTGAAAATAAAGATGTTTTTGGTGACGCGGTAAATCTTTCTTCGAGGATCCAGAATGCAGGTGTTTCCGGATCAGTGCTGATATCGGAGAAAGTAAATGATGAACTGATAAATCATCCTGAATTGAAGACAGTTCATCTTGGTTCATTTATATTGAAGAACGTGAACCTGCCTGTGCAACTTTTTGCCATCAGGAGTGAGGGCCTGGTTGTACCACTGAAAGTGCATTCAGACGCGATTTCATTCGAAAAAAAACATATAGCTCCGGCTGAGGAAAAAGCAACTATTCATCACCGCCAGCGGTGGAAGTTGCCGCTCATTATCACTATTGCTGTGTCGGTACTGTCAACGGTTATTTTGTTAAGTACTTTATTCAGACGTACATCAGGTGAAGAATTCAGGTCAATTGCAGTATTGCCATTCCGGAATATCGGGGCTGTTGAAAATACTTATATATCGGAAGGACTAACTGAAGAGATCATTAATCTCCTTTCATCAAATTTGCGGCTGAAAGTGAGACGTGTTCCGCAGAAATTTCTGGAAGATAATGGGAGGTCGAATCTCGCCGGAATTTTACTGCAGTCGGATATCGGCAATGTACTTGAGGGAGCTGTTCAGCATTTTGGCGACTCATTGAAAATTTTTGTACGTGTAACTGATAACAGTAATAATGAAATTTTATGGAACCGTGACTATACCAGGAAATACAGCGAACAGATTTCATTTCAGCAGGAGCTTGCCCGGGAAATAGCAGGCGCAATGCAATCGGGATTTACAAATGATGAAATAAGAAAAATGGCGAAACGAAATCCTGTGCGGCCTGATGCGATTGCCTGGTACAACCGGGGCCGTTATGAGCAAAACAAACGCAGTCCTGAATCAATGAAGGAAGCAATCAATCTTTTCAGAAAAGCACTGGATATTGATCCTAAATTTCCATTGGCATGGACGGCCATAAGCGATAACTATGCTCTTCTTGCTGATAACGGAATAATCAGTTTCGATTCAGGCTATAACAATGCCAGGTATGCGTTACAGAAGGCATTCGAACTGGATTCCAATCTTTCTGAAGTGCGCGCTTCAAAAGCGCTTTTCCTGAGTAGCCTTGAGGGCAGGAGAAAAGAAGCCATGCATGAACTGGAACTCGCATTGATGCTCAATCCCAATTTCGCCTATGCTCATCAGTGGCTTGCAGCTGAACTGGCAGCCGACGGCAAATTTGATGAAGCATTGAAACATATTAACAAGTCTATTGAAATTGAGCCATTCACTGCAAGGCCCCTGAGAACGAAAAACTCAATTCTGATGTTTGCCCGGAAATATCCTGCTGCTTTGCAGGTACAGGACCAGTATCTGAAAATTGGAAAGGATACTGCAGACTATAATGAATTGCGTGCTGATTGTTTTTATCGCATGGGTAAAAAAGATTCAGCACGATTATTTGCCGGTAAGATACGTGATGGCATCAAGGATCAGATCTACTGGAGTGCTGTGCTTGATGGAGAGCAGAGCCTGCTTACAAAAAGAGTTCATGAAGACAGCTCTCTTAAGGATCTTGAAACACAGGCTTTATACTATACCTGTTTGAATAATTACAAAGAAGCACTTGATAAAATTGAGACGGCTTTTGCCATCAGAGAATATGGCTGGCTGAAATTTCTTAATGTGGATCCTGACTGGGAACCCTTAAAACAGGAACCCCGTTTTGCAGATCTGATCCGGAAACTTAACATCGCCACACAATAGTTTTGAATTCAGGAGATCATCTAAAACCGGGCCGGCAGATTTACTCGTTTTGAAGCTGTTATTGGATTCCGGGAGATGATGACTGGCGCCGCATACAGTTACTCGTAAATATCCGGTTTGATTCGTCTGTGGGCGGATCCGTTTACCTGCAGCTCGCCCTGCGGGCCCTCCCCTCCCCCGCCGCCACCACCAATTTTTCACGAAAAGATATGGTGGATGAACATGGGTACCCATGTTCATCCACTATATCCATCCACCGTAGGCGGGTCGACAATGCTAGCTAAAATTCCGCCTGCGGCGGATAAAGATTAATACCGGTATCAATCATTACAAAAATAAGTCAGGCCCATAGGGCTTTCCAAGGGTAAAACATCTTCAGTAAAGAGAAAATAACAGCAGAAGGAAGATAAAAATACCAGGCTTCTTATAGTAACTGTATAATCTTGAGCTACCATGCAATTAATCAGGAAACCCTCATCAATGAAGAAATGCTCATCCAGGTTGTAAGCACAATCACTACAATTCCTGCGATAGTATATGGTATGGGATGCCTGTAATCGCCTGCAATTTTCCTTTTATAAATAGCAATCAACATCAGCGTTAAAGCAAAGGGCAGTATAAATCCATTTATAATCCTGCGGCAAGCAGAATTTTTACCGGCTGTCCTATTATCAGAAATATCACGAGCGATACAATCACAAAGCCGCTTACCATTTTATTTTCTAATCCTGGTAAAACCGGGTGAAGGGTTTTCAGAAAGCTAATGGATGTATAAGCAGACCCTACAACTGAGGTAATTGCAGCACTCCACATCACAATTCCGAAGATATAGTAGCCGGTTTTGCCGGCTGCCAGCTCAAATACCGATGCTGCCGGATTTGTCATATCAGGGTGGAGTCCCTGGGAAACAACGCCCAGGGCAGCGAGGAAGAGCATAACACGCATAACCGAAGCAATGAGTATAGCAGAAACCGCAGCCCGGTTCACTTTTTTAAGGTTTTCCAGTCCATATGCTCCGGAATCAACAAGCCGGTGCCCACCCGCAAAACTGATATATCCGCCAACCGTTCCACCTACCAGGATAACAATCGCTTTCATGTCCGTTTTTACCGGGTCAAATGTCCTGATCAGGGCTTCAAAAAAAGGAGGTTTTGCAATGATCACCACAAAGAGTGTCAGCAGGATTATCACAACTCCCATTGCTTTTGCAAACAGATCCATCCACTTTAATGTGTTCTTTGACATAAAAATGATGATAACTATAACAGCGCTTATTATTGCGCCGGTGCTGGTCTCAAGTCCGGTCAATACCTGAATACCCATACCTGCGCCCGCCAGATTTCCCGTATTAAAAGCGAGCCCGCCCAGCACGATGGCCGCTGTGAGCAAATAACCCGCTCCGGGAAATACTGTATTGGCGATATCCTGTGCTCTCTTCTTGCACACAGCCAGTATGCGCCAAACATTTACCTGTGCGCCGATATCTAGTAAGATCGAAATCAGGATTACAAACCCAAAACTCGCCATCAGCTGATTGGTAAATAAAGCGGTCTGTGTAAGAAAACCTGGCCCGATAGCCGAAGTGGCCATCAGGAATGCCGCAGCCAGAAAAGGGGAAGGATTTTTCTGTTTCGGATCTGTCATTAGCTGAAAGCGGGTGCCTTGATGATAATGCCTTTTTCGGTTAGGGATATATGTAAGGCTGCTGCAATTTTTACCGCCGACCTTCCGTCGCCATGAATACAGATGGTTTCTGCTTCGATCGGAATAACTGACCCATCAACAGCCGTAACGGTTTTCTGACTCACCATCTGAAGAACTTGTTTAACGGCCCTTGTCTCGTCTTCAATCAGCGCATTGGTTTCACTGCGGGGTGTCAGCAAACCCGCCGGAGTATAAGTTCTGTCTGCAAATGCTTCACGGCAAAAGCGAAGGCCGGTTAATTCTGCTGCAGCCATCAGGCAGGAATCCGCCGGGCCATACAGAATCAATTCGCGATTGAAATAAAAGACCGCCTGTGCAATTGCTGAAGCGGTTTCAGGATCAACTGAAGCCTTATTATAAAGAGCACCATGTGGCTTTACATGATTAAGTTTTTTACCAGCCGCTTTTAGAAATGAATCAACAGCGCCGATCTGATACAATACCATATCATATACCTCCTGTATATCCAGTTTCATTTCTCTTCTTCCAAATCCCTGGAGATCAGGATACCCGGGATGCGCACCCACGGCAACATCATATTTATCAGCCAGCCGGACCGTTTTGTGAATGACCGAAGGATCACCGGCATGAAATCCGCCTGCAACCCCCGGTCTTCATTCATCAGCCGGTAGAGCTTGGACACCGGGTAGTACGGCCTCAAAATCGTGGCCTTGAGCGCCTGACTCACTGCCTTCAGCTTGCGAAGATTCACCGGCGTGTCACGGAACATGAAGTCGAAGTCCAGCGTCGTCACCGGTGCCCCATGCAGCGCCGCAGCGGCATTGCCGATCAAGATCGCCTCCAGGCGATGCGCCGCCATAGCATCCAGGATATGGGCGAGCAGCGGGGTGGCATCCATCGGGCTTACCGCCCGCGTTTACGGCCAAATTTCCCACGGTGCAACGTGCCGATAGGGAGTTTTTG
>JAATGW010000339.1 GCA_015654495.1 Chitinophagales bacterium | reverse complement strand
TCAACTGGGCATGTAGACAGTAAGTTTGGTATTTCCATTCATCAGATCAGGCATATTGAAAGGATCGTACGTTCAACAAAGATCCAGGTGAAAGGAATTCATATGCATACAGGAAGCGAGATAAAAGATATCGGCGTATTCCTTGAAGGTTTGGAGGTGATGTTCAGTCTTGCAAAACATTTTCCTGAGCTGGAATTCATCGATCTGGGCAGCGGTTTTAAAGTTCCATATCAACCAGGTGATCCCGAAACAGATATTCAGTTGCTGGGTTCAAAAGTGGCGGAGGCATTCCGGAATTATGAAAAAGAGAGTGGCAGCAAACTTCAAGTCTGGTTTGAACCCGGTAAATACCTTGTTAGCCAGAGCGGGTATTTTGTAGTAAAAGCAAATGTGATTAAACAAACGCCGGCAACGGTTTTTGTTGGAGTGAACAGTGGCTTTAATCACCTCATACGTCCTATGTTTTATGAGGCTTACCATCATATTATCAATCTTTCCAATCCGGAAGGACCAGAAAGAATTTATACCGTTGTTGGAAATATATGTGAAACGGATACGTTTGCCTGGGACAGAAAATTGAATGAAGTGCGTGAAGGAGATTATCTTGTATTTCTGAATGCAGGCGCTTATGGCTTCGAAATGAGCAGTCACTTCAATTCGCGGTTAAAGCCGGCGGAAGTGATGGTGGTTAACGGCAAAGCACACCTGATTAGGAAACGGGAGGTTTTTGAAGATCTGCTGGCAGGCCAGGTAGAATTGTTATAGTGAAGTTGTTAAGGTCGGCTATGCAATCGCCTTTACTGGTGTAGTGAACTGAAACTGACGCCACAAAAGTTTCAGTCGTAAAGAAACGACTGACGAAACCGTCCAAATTTTTAGCTATGAATCCGAATGCCGATCAGTTTCTAAAGATTGCCCGCAATCCATTAAAGTTTAATCTTTTCCTGATTTCAAAATTGCCAGCCGCCTGGATCTGCGGACTCAATGTAAAAGAAGTAGCTCCTGATAAAAGTGTTATTGGCATTACACATCGCTGGATAAATCAGAATCCATTTCGTTCCATTTATTTTGCCTGTCTTTCCATGGCCGCAGAAATGAGTACGGGTATATTGGCGATGCTACATGTGTACAAAAGAGATCCTGCTGTTTCGATGCTGGTAATAAAAGTCGAATCTGAATATTTCAAAAAAGCCACTGGTCATATCCGTTTTACATGTCGTGATGGCGAAGCGATTCAGCTTGCCATTGAGGAAACGGTAGTTACGCACGAGCCGGCTTCCTGCGTCGTTAAATCGATCGGTATAAACGAGAAGGACGAAGTGGTAGCGATTTTTACGATTACCTGGGCGTTTAGGGTGAAGCAGTAGTCTGGAGTCGGGAGTCTTGAGTCAGGAGTCTGGAGCTTTAAGTCAACAGCTTTTCGGTTTTCCCAATCTTTGGCCGATGGCTTTGAGCTTATCGCCTGATGGCTTGAAGATGCAATAAATTTTTCCTGGCTCAAGAGTCAGTATTATTAGTCCCAGACCTCCAGCCAGCAACAGTTCTGTTAACTCATTTCTTTAGCCTAAGATTGTTGGAAAAATATTTAACATTGTTATTATACATGACCTGTCAATCCTAAAAACTTAATTCTAACTCCTGGCTATTCCCTCCCGCCTCCAGACTCCCGACTGGCGACTCCCGACTGCAGCTCCAGCCTTTCCATCCAAAATGATTACTTTCATCCTCCCTTTGAAAAAACTACTTAACAATTAAATCAACGAATAAAAGAACCGCGATGAAAATTGCATTTCACGGTGCAGCCCGCACAGTAACCGGATCCAAACACCTGCTAACGCTGAAGAGTGGCCGTAAAATCCTGCTTGACTGCGGAATGTTCCAGGGCATGGGAAGTCAGACTGCAGCGTTGAACAGCAATTGGGGCTTTGATCCGACTATTGTCGATTATCTTGTATTATCCCATGCTCATATAGATCATAGCGGACTAATCCCGAAACTGGTTCGGGATGGATTTCATGGAAAGATATTTGCGACGCCGGCGACAAAAGAATTAACCGGCGTTTTACTCGAAGATTCAGCGAAGATCCAGGAAGATGATGTGAAGTATGCCAACAAACGAAGGGCCGCACAGAACCTGCCATTATTTGAGCCATTGTATACGAAAGCAGACGCTGAACAGGCTATGGGACTGTTTAATGAAGTGCCATATGATAACTGGTTTCGAATTGAAGATGGCATAGAGCTTTTATATACAGATGCGGGACATATCATCGGGAGCGCAGCCGTACACCTTCGTATAACCGAAAATGGTATTACTGAGCAGCTCACTTTCAGCGGTGATGTGGGCCGATACCGAGATATGATACTTCGTTCACCCGCTGAATTTCCACAAGCAGATTATATCATCATTGAATCTACTTATGGAAATACCTTGCATGATCTGCACAAGCCTGCATTCAACGAATTGCTTGAATGGATAACAAAGATCTGTATCCAGAACCGCGGTAAGCTTATCATACCCGCGTTCAGTGTTGGTCGTACACAGGAAATTCTGTTTGCACTCAACCAGCTTGAGCTGGAAAGAAGATTACCTGACCTCGATTATTTTGTTGACAGTCCGCTGAGTATCGAAGCCACTGAAATTGTAAAAAAATATCCGGCCTCTTTCAATAAAAATATCCAGCGCATACTGCAGACCGATAGTGATCCGTTTGGATTTCGCGGGCTGAAGTATATAAAGAATGTAGAAGAGTCCAAGGCTCTCAATTTCCGCAATGAGCCTTGTGTGATCATCTCTGCCAGTGGCATGGCCGAGGCCGGACGTGTTAAACACCATATCAGTAATAACCTGGAAAATAGTCGTAATGGAATTCTGATGACGGGTTATTGTGAACCGAGTTCATTAGGTGCACGGCTGCAGTCAGGCAAAAAAGAAGTTTCCATTTTCGGAATCAGTCACGAGATCCATGCGTCGATTGGCGCTATCCGCAGCATGAGTGCACATGGGGATTATGAAGACCTGAGTCAGTTTCTAGCCTGCCAGGATGCCGCCAAAGTAAAAATGCTTTTTCTTGTACATGGCGAATACAACGTGCAGGAAGATTTCAAAGAAAGATTATTGCGTAAGGGATTTAAGGATGTGATGATACCGGAGCAGCATTATGAGACCGGGCTTAGTTAGTCGGGAGTCTGGAGTCGGGAGTCCAGAGTCATTGTGATCAGCAACCATGGAACCAGGTAGCTTTGTAGCCACTCGATCGCAAAAATTAAATTCAAATGCGTTGGCTGGTATCCGGCGAAACAGCAACAAGCTGAAAATTAATTCTTTTCTTTGGAGGGACTGCGGAATGAGATTTAGATTTTCACTTACATGAATAGTTGCGGGCAATTACAAATTAACCAATGAAATTTCTTTTTCTCTTCACTCTTATCACAGTCTGCGGATGCAGTCATGGGCAGATTTACTCAGATATTGCCCGAGGTGGTTCCATCGTACTTTATGATAATGCTGAAGCAGTCCCTGCGATCAGCTGGCCCACAGCTAAATCAAAGGGATATATGATGATAACGGGTCCTGAGCAAGGTGGGAAGATGAATGAAATAATGCCCAGCTCATGGATCGTTGTGAAGAAGGGCGAACACGGAGCACCAGCTCCGCGCGCGGGATTGAGTTGTTATCGGGCAAACATCACAAAGCCTGCCTATTATGGCGGCAGGGACGGTGGTACCCGCGTTGAACTGTACTGGGGCGGTGCTTGTAAAGAGTACACCGGTGCCGAATGGTCTGCCATATCCATTTTTCTTCCCGATGATTTTTGTTTT
>JAATGW010000148.1 GCA_015654495.1 Chitinophagales bacterium | reverse complement strand
CGTGTAATAATGATATTTCCAGGACTTGTAAATCCACTCCTGACCAATCCCTCTGCAATTGCTTTTCCCAGGTTTCCGCCTCCGATAATTGCTATTTTCCTGTTCATTCCAGATAGTTATTAAAAATGATAAAGCCACAAGCTTCATTTCTTGTGGCAAAAAATTCCAGATGCAATTTATTGATTTAATAGTAACTGCCGTTTGCCAGGTATTTGCTTACATAGTCCCTGACACCTTCTTCAAGTGTATAGAAAGGATGCAGGTAGCCAGCTTTTTCAAGCTTCAGCATTCTGGCTTCTGTAAAATACTGGTACTTGTCACGGATATCCTCAGGCATATCGATATACCTGATATCAGTCTCCTTGTTTATTCCGGCATAGGTTGCTTTCACGAGATGTTCAAAACTCCGGGCATTTCCCGTTCCAAGATTATATAAACCGGAGGCAGGCAGGTGACGCTGAAACCAGTAGCAAATCTTTATCACATCTTTTACATAAACAAAATCCCTGAGTTGCTGCCCATCCTGGAAATCGGGCCGGTGGGATTTAAATAATTTTACAAACCCGTTTTCCCGGATCTGTTTGAAGGAATGAAAAATCACGCTGGCCATGCGTCCCTTGTGATATTCATTCGGACCATATACATTGAAAAATTTGAGTCCATACCAATGGGGTGGAGATTTCTCCTGCTGAAGGACCCATTTGTCAAATTCGTTTTTTGAAATCCCATATGGATTTAAGGGTTTTAATCTGAATGGAATTTCATGATCATCTTCATAGCCTAAATCTCCATCCCCATATGTTGCAGCAGATGAAGCATAGACTAAATTAATATTTCGCTTAATGCAATAGTTCCAGACATCCTTTGAATAATCCAAATTAAGGCGCTGATGAATGGAATAGTCGAATTCGGTAGTGTCTGTCCGGGCTCCAAGGTGATAGAAAAAAGAAACCCGTACATTATTTTCATTCAGCCATTGAAAGAGCTGATCACGTTCTATTTTAAACCTGAATGATTTGCCCTCGAGATTGGGAAATTTTTCTTCGGTGGTAAATTCATCAACAACTATTATGTTTTCAATTCCCTGTCTGTTCAAAAAACCAACCAGGCAACTGCCGATAAAACCGGCAGCACCAGTAACAACCACAAATTCATCTTGAAAATTTTTCTGATTGGGCATATCAGCACAGGTTTTTCATGATTGGTAAATCTTACTTTTTATTCAGGTAGATAATGGTTAAGGTATTTTTCGATTGCGGAATCATAAATTGATTTCCATACGTTTATATTTCCCCAATTTTCGTTTTCAGCATAGATATCTCCTTTTGTTACTCTGCCAATTTTCTTCCAGGGAATTCCTGCGCTGTTTAATACGGATTCCAGTTGCGAAGACCGGATCAGATCTGTTGATACCACTACCCTGCTTTGCGATTCACCAAACCAGAATGCGTCCTTTCTTACTCCGCTGAATTCTTCAATATCAAAGCCAAGATTATTCCAGGCTGCGCTTTCAAATAAAGTGACAAATAAACCACCTTCACTGATATCATGTGCGGAAGAAACAAGGCCTTCCTGAATCAGGGACCGTATTACCTGCTGCAAACGGAATTCTGCGTCAAGTTCAAATTCCGGTGCAGGAGAAAATCCGACACCACAGATTTTATTTAAGTATTCCGAAGAACCAAGATCACCTGAAATTTCTCCTACCAGGTATATAAAATCGCCTGCCTGTTTGAAATCCAATGTCATTTTATTCTGCACATCCTCAAGAAGGCCGACCATCCCGATAGTGGGCGTCGGGTATACGGCACCGTCAGGATTCTGATTATAGAAACTTACATTTCCTCCCGTTACCGGTGTTTCGAATTTCCTGCACGCCTCACCCATTCCTTTGATCGCATGTACAAACTGGTAGTAAACTTCGGGGTCATAGGGATTACCAAAATTCAGACAATTTGTTACACCGAGCGGAACACCACCGCTGCACACAATATTTCTTGCAGCTTCGCTAACAGCGATCATGCATCCTTTATATGGATCTGCGTACACATATCGGCTATTGCAGTCTGTAGTTACGGCAAGCCCTTTGGTTGTACCACGAACCAGAACGATCGCTGCATCGCTGGGTTCATTTGTAGATCCGTTTACAGTGCCAACCATACTATCATACTGGCGATATACCCAGCGCTTGTTGGCGATATTGGGAATTGCAAGAATTTTTTCCGCCGTATCCCTGAGGTCTTCAGGAACAGGAACCGATGCAGGATCAAATGAATTTATTTTTTTGAAATAAGCCGGCTCCCGGTATTCACGTTCATAAACAGGCGCACCTCCACCCAGCACCATACTATCAGCAGGTAACTCCGCTTCCAGTTCGTTATTCATATAAAAACGCAGAAAGCCGTCATTGGTTACCACTCCGATTTCAGAACATGGGAGATCCCATTTTTCAAATATTTCAAGTACTTCTGATTCTCTTCCTTTTTGCACGATCAGCAGCATCCTTTCCTGGCTTTCACTCAGCAAAAGTTCCCAGGCCTTCATATTCTGCTGTCTTTTCGGAACCATGTCCAGATTTATTCGCATACCCACGCCACCTTTTGCACTGGTTTCTGCAGTAGAACAAATAATACCTGCTGCTCCCATATCCTGCATACCGACCAAAGCGCCGGTAGGTATCACTTCAAGACATGCTTCAAGT
>JAATGW010000683.1 GCA_015654495.1 Chitinophagales bacterium | reverse complement strand
TATCTCTCCGGAGAAATGGTTTCCATTGGTGAAGCGAATCCTGTGCATGCGAAATACGATCTCGGTTATGGCTACCTGCGAAAGGAAAATTATTCGGTAGCCCTTGGATTTTTTGAACAGGTTGCCCGTTCTGTAAAACTGAATTCCTCTGCGATGGAACAGGATGCCTGGCTTAGGGCAGCTGACTGTCATTTTATGGCAAAGAATTTTTCGAAAGCGGGCAATATGTATTCACAGGCAATTGACTATTCGTGGCCTTCCGCAGATTATGCAGTGTACCAAACGGCGATGATCTCTGGTGTGAAAAGTCCTGCTGAAAAAGTGAATCTTCTCAAAACATTTGAACGTCGTTATCCATCATCTGAGCTCACTCCTGCGGTACAGATGGAAATTGCGAATACCTATTTATCAGAAGAAAAATACAAGGAAGCGATTCCCTATCTCAACCAGGTCGTGAAAGCTGAGGGCAATCCGGAAAATGTGAAACCAAGAGCTTTATTGCGTTTGGGTATTGCCTATTATAATCTGGATAACAACCGTGAAGCGCTGGAAAGTTATAAAAAGCTTGTAGCACAATATCCGGATGCGCCTGAAACCGAATCGGCGCTGGAAAGTGCAAGAGCGATTTATGTGGAGGAAGGTAAAACGAATGACTATGTTGCTTTCCTTCGTTCAGCAGGCCGTTCCATTAGCAGGAACCAGGAAGATTCACTTTCTTTTTCTGCAGCTGAAGCGCGATATGCAAACAATGATATGAATGGTGCGCTTACCTCGCTTAACCAATACCTGCAACAGTTTCCTGAAGGTGAATTTTCGGGTGAGGCTTATTTTCTGAGAAGTGAGATTTATAATACTCGTAAAGAATGGAAGAATGCATTGGATGGATACCAGAAAGTTGCTGACCGCGGTGTATCAAAATATGCCGAGAAGGCGGCGCAGAATGCAGCCCGTATAAGTTATTTCGAATTGCAGGATTATGTGAAGGCTGAAAAGTATTTCGCCATGACCAAGTCGCTGAGTAGTGATCGTGAGGTAAGACTTGACGCGATGCGTGGACTATTACGTAGTCAGTATCAGCAGAAAAAATGGACAGAGGCCACGGAAAATGCAACGGAGTTAATGAAAGAAAAAGGGATCAGCAATGATGATAAGGTTTTAGCCGGAATGGTACTCGCGCGTTCATTGCAGCATGAAGCAAAATATTCAGAAGCGATTCAGCGATTCAGAACTGTGGTAGCCGCGAGTTCCGGATCATATGCTGCTGAAGCCCGCTATGAAATCGCTGCTTCGTATTTGTTGCTGAACGACCTGAAGAATGCTGAAAAAGCAGCTACAGAAGCGATCAACAAATCCGGTTCTTATGATTACTGGATTACCAGGGCCTATATCCTCCTTGGAGATGTTTTCTGGAAGCAGAAAGATTTCTTCAACGCAAAAGCGACTTTGCAGAGCGTAGTTGATAATAGCAAGATCACAGAATTGAAAGAGGAAGCAAATGTGAAACTGGAACTGGTGGTGGAAGATGAAAGAAAAAACAGTAATGCACAGAACAATTAATTTTCAGCGACACATGTTTAATATAATGATCAGCAGAAAATGGTATTTACTGGTAGCGGCAATTTCAGCAGGCCTGTTATCGGATGCCCAGGAAGTAAAAAAACAAACGATAGATATTACATCTTCATTCAAACCGGTTTTGCGTAATGCCGCCAAACTGAATTTTAATGCAACGCCACCTCCGGCTGATAGTTCAAGACCAAGATTAGCATATAGTATTCCCGTACAGAATATTATTCCGGGTCTGCAGCCAATCGCGCTTAAGCCTTTGGCGATGGAGATCGATAGTAACAGTTCATGGGTAAACAGCAACTATATAAAGGCGGGATTTGGTAACCTCACCACACCTTATCTGAAAGCCGGACTCAGCGTCGGTACCCAGGAAACGCGTTTCAATCTTTTTGCTGATTATATATCCTCTAAAGGAAAAATTGATTACCAGGATTATTCCCGTGCCGGTGTGAGTGGACATTTTTATTCTCATGTCGGCCAGAATCTTGAGTTTCATGCAAAGGCCGGCTTTAATCAGGATCAGTATTATCAATATGGATATGATCATTCCCTTCATTCTTTTTCCAAAGATTCTATCCGGCAGCGTTTCTCTACTATTTCGGCTGAAGCAGGGCTGCGGAATTTATCGCCAACAACTTATGGATTGAGTTTTGCGCCGGTGTTTAAGATAAATGCGCTGAAAGACAATAAGGATAATAATGAAGTGAATGCAGTGCTGAATCTCCCGATAGAGAAAAATATCGGTGAGGATATGGCGATCAAATTAGGTCTGGTGGCTGATCTTACAAAGTATGCTCCGGCTCAGTTGAAGGAGATAAATAATAACCTATATACAGTTCCTGTTTCATTTATTTACAGAAAACCGAATCTGAAATTGCAGGCAGGTATGATTCCATCCTGGGACCAGGGAAAGTTTAAGTTGCTGCCGGATGTAATTGCGGAATTCCCTGTTGCCGATGATAAATGGATTATCCAGGCCGGATGGATCGGATATTATGATAAAGGAAATTATAAACGATATTCCACTATGAACCCATATCTCGCTGCACCTGTCGCATTGCAGAATACCAGGATAACGGAAGTTTTTGGTGGGTTTAAGGGCCTTCTCTTCAGTAAACTTTCCTATAATTTAAAGATCGGCGGAGTTCAGTTTAATCAGTTGCCGTTATTTATGAATGATAAGTTTACAGGAAGATCATTCAATATTCTTTTTGAAGAACAGCTACGTGCGCTGAAAATCCAGGGTGAACTGGGATATACTTTGGGAGAAAATGTTTCTGTAATGGCCGGGTTGAATATTTATAATTTCGGAAAACAGAAAACTGCACTGCGCGCATATGGAATGATTCCAACTGAGTTTAACGCACACCTGCGCTGGAAAATAATAAAGGACCTCTGGTTCAAAGCTGATCTTTATACCTGGGAAGGTGCCCTGTATGAAAAGCAGGACAATAGTATTGACAGGCTTCCCGGCGCTTTCGATCTCAATGCCGGACTTGAGTTCAGGATAACAAAACAGCTGCTGCTGTGGGCTCAGTTTAACAATATCACCAATTCAAAATACCAGCGCTGGAGCCAGTATGAAGCCTATGGATTCAATATGCTGGGTGGTGTAACGTTTTCGTTTGCGAAATAATTTTGATGTTTAAAGTTAAAAGTTGAAAGTCGCACGAAACCAGCTGCTTATTAAATTGCTCTTACCGTTTCTTCCCGCCCCGATAGCGATCGGGACCTTCTTCGTGCTACCTGCTTTCAAACACTAAGAAGCGAAGAAACAAAGTCACGGTAAGAAGAAATACCGGCCTTTACCGGGTGATTATACAAAGCATCGGATTTAGCCAGGAGAAATCAGATCAGAAAGTTTTCGGTTTTACATTTATATTGAAGAAAATTACACTATGGTTGCTGCCAGTGATATCTTATTGAAAAAAAGCATCATTGATAATTCCATCCAGGCAAATGCGAAAGTGATTGATGCATTGAACCGGCTTAATGATATTAACCTGAGTTACCTGATTGTAAATGATGGTGATGAAGTGGTTGGGATTTTCAGCGAAAGAGATTATGCGCGCAAAGTAGTTTTAAAAGGAAGATCCAGCAGTGAGGCTACTGTCGCAGAAGTGATGTCGACAGATCTGCAGGAAGTGGACATTAATGCACCTGTTGAAACTTGTATACACCTGTTGGCTTCTCTCAGTCAACGTTACCTGATCGTAAAAGAAGATGGTGAATTCCGGGGGGTAATTACCATACATGATCTGTTACGGGAAATCCTCCTGCATGTGGACAGTCGTTTTGACGATAACCTGACAAGGGCACTGATCGATATTAATGAGCAACCGCATAAAGTATTCTGACTTCAGTTGAGGCGGTGATCTTAGTTTGATCTATCTCCATTCTTTTTATTACATTCAGATATGCAGAAAATCCCATCTTTTTTTGCATGTCTTTTTTTTTGTATCAGCGGAATTTCACAACCTACGGAATCCGATGGTCAGTATCCCTTTGTTCATTATTCTCCAAAAGACGGTATCATCAGCAATCAGATCCGGAATATTTACCAGGATAGTCAGGGCAGGCTTTATTTTGGTTCGATGAACGGGTTGAGCATATTTGATGGCGCCCGTTTTGTGAACTACAATTCAAAAAACGGACTTGCTAATGATGTTGTCAACTGCGTGATGGAAATTGGTGAAGACTCGATCTGGATCGTGACCAACAGCTCCAGTATTAACTGCCTGGTGAAGGGAAAAATAAAAACTGTTGATCTGAAAAACAGCAGGATCGTTATAAATAACCTGTTCAGGGATAAGCAAGCCAATCTGTATGCAGCTGCAGAACAGGGGCTGTTCATTCTCGAAAAAGATCAATTTATCAAAGTCCCATTTTCAGATACCGCTGAGAATAATATCAATGCTCATATTACCAATATATTACCTGTAGGAGACTATCTGTTGATACAGAGAGATTATTCGCTTTTGCATGACCGGGAATATCGTATGTATCTGTACAATAAAATATCCGGGAAAACAACAGCAGAAATATCCCAGATTAATAATGTCAGTATAGCACCCGATGGGCGCATATGGGTATGTTACAAAGACAGTGTCAGGGCTCTGGATACATCAGCGATCCGGAAAGGGAAAATCGTAATGACGGAATTACCTGACCGGTTTAATTCATTAAAACATTTTGGCCGGAGTTTTTTACAATTCGATAAAGCAAACAATTGCTGGCTGGGGAATCAGCATAGCCTGCTGAAAATTGAAGCGCAGGGTAAAATGAGGAGGTTTTCGGCGACATCCGGATTGGGAGTTTTATCTATAAGTTTTATTTTCCGGGACCGGGAAGGGATCGTCTGGATCGCAACAAATAATGGCGGTGTATCAAAACTTGTTTATGATAATTTTACTTTCATCGAAATGCCACAGTTAATTTATCCGCCCTACGGTGATATAGCCTACAACAAGGGCGCAGATCAATGGTTATTTTTTACAAAAATCAGCCACTCACTCTTCCAAATGAAAACACGTGTGTCTCGGCAATTCTCATTTCCCAAATCGGAGGATATCAATTCAATCATAACAACAGCCTCCGGCATTTTTGCTACAGGTCGGAATGGAGTTTACAGACTTCAAGCCCGCAATAATATCATCAATACAGAAAATATTCTCCACGACAGTGTGGAGGATATGTATGGAAATCTGCTGGCAGACAAATATGGTAACCTGATTATTTGCCATGAACGAAGTATCATCGCGATCATAAAAGGAAAAACTGTTTTCAGAAAAATGCTGAGCTCTTTCGCGGATTATGCGGCTGAGGATTCGAAAGGAAATATCTGGATTGCCACCCGTTCAAATGATCTCTACAAATTTGAAATAAGGTCCGATGATCCGGAAAACTATCTCGAAGAAAAGTTTCATTTCAGGAGTGAAGTTCCAATTCCCGGGCCATCGCCGAGATGCCTGGTGATCGACAAAGAAGAAAATATCTGGATTGGGACAAGGCAACATGGCATACATGTATTTCGTGTCAGCAGCGACAGTCTCCGGCAAATATGCACTGTCACTTCTTCTACCGGCCTGTCAGATAATTTCACCTGGCACATGGCCTGCGACAGTAACAATTATATCTGGGCCGCAAGCCCCCTGGGTCTGGACAGAATCAGTCTGAAAAATCAGCTGCCGGTTGTGGAGAATCTCACGAAGCAGAATGGCATTTACCAGAGTGTGTTTAAAACATTAATTGATAAGAATAATATTGCATGGGTTACTACATCTAACGGACTGATCAGGGTAAGCCCGGAGAATAGTGTACCTGCCAACTATAAACCAACATTATTGATGAGTATGGTGAAAGCCGGCAGAGACACCATTACGCGCGAAGCCAATGGCAAATTCACTCATAAACAAAACAATATCAGTTTTCATTTTGCAGCTACAACCTACCTATATGAAAAGCAGGTTATGTATCAATACCGTCTGACTGGCGGAACTAACAATGCCTGGTCAGAATTTTCGAACAATTCAACTGTTACCTTCAGCGATCTGCCTCCCGGAGAATACATACTCGGGATCAAAGCACGGTTCCCGGCCGAACGTTATCGGGAACAAACAATCAGCTATACATTTGCGATAGCACCGCCCTGGTGGGGCAGCTGGTGGTTTCGCTCAATTTCTGCATCGGCAGTTGTGCTGTTGCTGATCCTGGGTCTGCGATTTTATTACCGGCGAAAACTGGAGAAACAGCTGGTGCAGGTGGAAAAACAACAGGCCATCGAGAAGGAAAGAACAAGAATTGCGACAGATATGCATGACGACCTGGGTGCAGGTTTATCCCGGATAAAATTTCTGAGTGAAAATGCAAAAGCCAACAAGGGCAATGAAGAGGTGATTATGGAAGATATCAGCAAAATATCGGTTTATTCCAATGAGATGGCCGAGAAAATGGGAGAGATTGTATGGGCTCTGAATGAACGGAATGATACCGTTGCTGACCTTATAGCATATACGCGCAGCTATACCCGGGAGTATCTTTCGTCACAGAAAATACAATGTGATTTAGATACTCCTATTGACCTGCCTGATATATTCATTCCCGGCGAAATGCGGCAGAATATATTCCTGAGTGT
>JAATGW010000379.1 GCA_015654495.1 Chitinophagales bacterium | reverse complement strand
TACATAGGAATCAGATCTTCATGAACCGGCTGTTCCTCTTGCCTTTTGCCTCTTACCTGTTTGACCCCCCTAGGCACAGAGATCACATAGAAAAACACATAACATTTTAATAGTTCTTTCTCTTCCCTCCCGAAAGCTTTCGGGACTGGCAAAAAAACTCTCTCACTAGGTGGTTTCAATTATCTGTAAGCCTATAGCCAGATCCATACACAGTCTTAATATAATCCCCACTACCAGCTTCAACCAGTTTTTTTCGCAGGTTCCGGATATGTGTATAGATAAAATCATAGTTGTCCAGGAACTCATAATTATCGCCCCACACATGCGCCGCGATGGCGTTTTTTGACAATGCCCGGCGTTGATTCACTAAAAAATATTCCAGCAATCGATATTCTTTATCAGTGAGTTCAATTGCTTTGTCGTTTACCGTTACCTGCTGTGCATCTGTATTCAGTTTGATTTCATTGAATGCAATGACTTTATTTCCACCAAAGGATCTTCGCCTCAGCACAGCATTGATCCTTGCATTCAGCTCGCTCAAATGAAAGGGTTTGGTGATATAATCATCCGACCCCGATTCAAGTCCGGTTAATTTATCATCAAGCGAATTTTTTGCGGAGATGATAATAATTCCGGCCTTCGATTCCATGTTCTTTAACTCCTTTACAATTTCCAATCCGCTGCCATAGGGAAGGCCGATATCTACAACGATGCAGTCATAGTCGAATCGCTGGATCTTCTCTTTTGCCGCGCGAAAATCTTCTGCTGTTTCGCATACATGTCCCTGGTAGTCCAGGTATTTTTGTATGGATTCCCTTAAAGCCCTTTCATCTTCGATGATGAGAATTTTCATTATATCACTTTTTCTTACCCGTTACTAAATTATAGAATTATAGTTCAGGTCAGCTTCTGAACAGCCAATACAGGCCGGGAAGTCGCAAAGTCGATAAGACAACGGGAAAGTTTTATTCCCGTTTACTTCTCGTCATCCCGACTTCCCGGCAAGCTTTGGATCACGAAGACAAAAAAAACCCGCCTTTTCAGACGGGTTAACTAAAGAACAAAGCACAAACTATTTTTGTCCGTTTAAGTCATTTAAAGCATATTGATATTCTTCGCCGGGGTTGCCTGGATAGATACCGCTGATGATCGCACTGTTGCCTGCACTTCTCAGTGCATCTTTCAGTTCATCCACAGTACTTACAGTTCTGTCATTCACCTTAGTGATGATAAATCCATCCCGCATCCTGGTCTGATCTGATAAAAGACCCTGACCCAATTGTTTCACCACAACTCCGGATTTGATATTCAGCTTAGCGGCCTGATCAGCGCTGAGATTTTCAAAGCTTGCACCGAGTTGTTCAATCACCTGTGCTTTCACACTTGCGTATTCACCGGCGGCAGCTTTCAGTGTAGCCGTAGCCGTTTTTTCGGAGCCGTTGTGCGAATAGGTAATATCAAGTTTATCGCCGGGTTTCATAGAGCCGATCTTGCCCATCAGTTCCGTACCGCTGTTCATAGCCACTCCATTGAGTTTGGTAATGAAGTCTCCTTTTTCTATACCTGCTTCTGCAGCAGTACTTCCCCTGGCTACATCGAGTACATACACGCCATCACCTTCTTTGATATTATTTTTTGCACGTTCTTCACCACTCATCTGGTCGTTCGGGAACATGATACCGAGGTAAGCCCTTTTGGCGCTTCCGTATTTGATGATATCATTGGATACTCTTTGTACAAGGTTAGAAGGAATCGCGTAGGAATAGCCTGCATAGGAACCGGTAGGTGAGGCGATAGCACTGTTGATGCCGATCAGATCACCATCTACATTCACCAGCGCACCACCACTATTGCCGGGGTTAAAAGCTGCATCCGTTTGAATAAAAGATTCAATAGCAGTATTGCTGTTACGGCTGTTGATGCCGATATTTCTTGCTTTCGCACTTACGATACCGGAAGTAACTGTTGGTTCCAGGTTCAGCGGGTAGCCGATCGCCAGCACCCACTGACCGAGATGTACATCATCTGAGTTCGTGAATTTGATGAAAGGAAAATCCTTGCCTTCAATTTTCACTACTGCGAGGTCCGTGCTTGGATCGGTACCTACTACTTTGGCTTTATAATCTTTTTTGTTGTTCAGTGTAACCGAAACTTCTGTCGCACCGTCAACCACGTGGTTGTTGGTAACGATATAACCATCGGGTGAAATGAACACGCCGGATCCCGAAGCTTTCTGCGGTACAGCGCCCTGACCGTTTTCACCGAAGCCGGGTCCAAAAAAATCCCTGAACTCTTTAGGAATCTGTGGTCCGCCTTCCACCTGCCGGGCTTTCATGGTTGTTCTGATATGTACTACTGCCGGACTGGCTTTAGTAGCTGCTTTTTCAAAATCCACCATTGGCACAGTGGCGCCATTGTCGGCGAACTTCACATTTTTTGCAAAGGAAGTTGAGGGTTGAGTAATAGTTGAAAGCGGGGTTCCCTGGTATTTCGAAAAGGCCCAAACGCTTCCAACAGCAACAACTCCGGATACCAGAGCCGTCGTTAAAATGTTTTTAAATGCCATGTCTTTAATATTAGTTTGATTAAAGACCAAATTTGTGTTTGGGTTCTAAAGGAATTCTGAAGAATTGGGTTAAGAGGGTGTTAAAGAGGCAATAGGTAAAAGGGAACAGCCGGAATTTCCTGATAATTCCAGTTTACTTTCTAAATTTGGACGATTAAGGGTAATCGTTAGTAAATGTTGAAGTGGGAAAATCAAGGCAAACCGGGGAATAATATTTTCTCGCAGTTTTTTATTTCACCATCTATAAAAATTGGGTTTCTTCACTGATTGCAGTCGACTGAACTTCTTGTCCACAAAAAATAGTTTTTTGATCCAGATGTGACCTTTGTTAAATTTGAGAAATTAATTTTATGGCAACATTGTCCACAGTGCGGAATTTTCCTTTTGCTACAATGGAAGAATTCGAAGTACACACAGGAGTTGTTTTAAAAATATTTTGAAAAATATCATGTTTTATATGTAGTTAAGATCCATAGTAAGGTCTGTATTGATTCATTTTAAACTCTACTTCTTTTCATTCTCTTCTCCAGCCTCTCCCTACTATAGTACCCTCCTTTCCAGCCAACAGCGCTCTTACCACCCCATTTTCCGGACTTATCGCTGGTGCTTTATTGCCGAAAGAATTCAATATAATAGTAAGTGCTGGCGCTATTTCTGCGTCGTTAAGTTGACTCTCGAAAGATGCCTTAGGTGTATGACCGGTAACGGTTTACTGCTCATTTAAGAAATCATCTTTTTGTTTTGATGTTTGTGATGCTCGGCATTTAAAAACGTGCGGGTAGGAGAAATTTTCAGGCAATTGAAATTTGGAAAATAGTACTGTGAAATAAGTTTAAAAAGAGTAAATTAATATTATACAGAAGAAAATATGCCGGTGCTTGTTCAATTTTTATTTGTATTGACCCTATTCAATCTCACTTCTTGCAGAGCCAAAAATGAATATCGCCAATCAGTGTATTCTTCTGAAAATGAAGGTGAACATTCGGATGAAAAATATTCCGATGACACGTATTGTGCAACTATTGAGTATTATAATCCCAACACTGGTACCCAATCTTCATATACACTGACAGTTATAGTTGAATCAAATGAGGTAGTACAGATTAATTTT
>JAATGW010000393.1 GCA_015654495.1 Chitinophagales bacterium | reverse complement strand
TGGCTGGGGGATTATTTTAGAAGAATGAAATCAAAGGGAGGAAACAAGTTTGCAATAATCGCAACAGCCAGAAAAATCGCAGTCATATATTATAAAATGATCAAAGAGAAAATAGAGTTCATGCCGGTAGAGGTCGAAGCTTATCGCGAACTGCACAATGACAATAAAATCAAGTATTTGGAGAAGAAACTTGCCAAACTTCGAGAAGTCGCTTAACGCAGTGACCAAAAGAAGTTATATAGTAGTAGGCAGAAGGAACAGCCGGCGTTTGGAGATTGAGTGCCTAAGTGTTTTTATCTGTTACTGTTTCTGTTACTGTTTCTCCTTCAGGCAAGCGGCAAAGGCAAGAGACAAGAGAAACAGCCGATGTTCGGAGATTATTAAAAACTCAGAGCCCTGCCCCCGTCCGACCGGGTCGCCCGCGCGGGCTTCTGTGCTTGTGACCTTTCCGCAGGATCCTGCGGATATTTCACCTCCGTGGCTTTTACAATATCATAAGCCAACGATAAACCTAAACCAGTTCCCTGACCGGCCAACAGCCAGATAACGGTTCCAATTGCCGCTGTATCCCGTATGGATTCTGCATAGCTTTTTGCTTTTAGAAAACTTGAAACCTCTTTATTTCTATTGCCGACAATAGAATACAAACCGGCTAAAAGAAAATGATTAACAGTTAGTATACTGATACGGACTTCCCGTGGAGATTGACTATTTGAGAAATGCCATGCCGTTTTTTCAATAGCGGTGTCTTCTGCAATTTTTTGTGCTCCAAGAAATGCTTCCAGCGCTTTCGGATAATTAATCAGATTCGTGAAAGCATAGCCTTGATTCACCAATGCATTTGCCTCATAAATTTTCAATTTGAGTTGCCTCGCTATCTGCAATTCTTTTTCAGTATTTAAAAGTGCACTATCCGGATTTACTTCAGAAAAATAATAAGCCAGTTGGTCATAAATATCCATACGAATCGTATCATTGGATACGTTGTTAAGCGTCATGCGCAGGCTATCTAATTGCCTGTCGTTTTGTTATGCTTCAACAAAAACAGTCAGCAACAAAAGCAGCGATACACTTATAAATAGTTTCATGCAGTCTGTTTAAGTATCTGTCCATTGAATAATAAGCACAGTTCCCGCTTTCGCTAAGGCTTCATGTTTTCTAATCATCCTTTTTAAATAACTTGTCCATCGTTACTTCATTTTCGATTTCTTCAAGGTAATACTTGTTTTTAAGAGCGGGATAAGTAGTCAGCAGTGTAATAAAGGCTGATTTTTTAGTACGGGTAGCTTGTTTGAAAATTGCTTTTTTCCGCCGCAACAGTTCTGCTATTGGTTTGGTAATGGCAAAGTTTTCCCGGGTGAATTTGGCCTCACATAGGTTGATGGTTTGATCAGCCCTGTCAATAATCATATCAATCTGCACTCCAGGAAGTGCATCATTTCCCTTAAACTTCCATGAATTGTAGCGGGTATAAACACCGCTGATGCCCAGCGCCGCTTTTACCTGGAGGATGTGCATCATGCAAATATTCTCAAATGCATATCCACTCCATACTTTATAGCTGCTTTGGGTACATAATTGTTCCCATGTCTTTTTTCCTTTTCCTTTATTAGGCTTTATAAATTTCAGGTAAAATAAGGAGTACAGGTCAGTGAGCTTATATACCGATTCTTTCTTTTTATTCAGCAATGGCTGGTAGAGTGAAATAAAATCACACTCCGTCAATTCTTCCAATGACCTGGAAAGGGAGCCTTCGCTGAGTTTTGTTTTTTTTGCAACCTCCATGCGGCTCATCCCCTGCGGATGTGCGGCCAGTGCTTCTATGATAGTGATATGCGTTTCGGCATTTTTAAAAAGTGAGTGGTATAATTGTTCATACTCCTGCGTCAGTAAACCCTGTGGCGAAAAACAAATGCTATCTATCAGTTGAGCGGCGCTTTTGCCTTTCTCAATTTCTTTCAGGTAGAATGGGATACCGCCCATCACCATATACAATTCCAGTACCTGGTAACGGGTGAGCCGTGCCCCAAGGCTATGAATGAATAATTCTGTTTCATACAGGTTGAATGGCATTAGTTTCATTCTCTGCGTTATCCTGTTGTACAAGCCTCCACGGGCCTGGATTAGTTTTTTTCTTATCCATGAGGAGGCAGAGCCACAAGCTATCAGCAACAGATGGTTCATCCGGGATGCATGCTGGTTCCAGAAAAATTCAAGTGCAGGAATGAATTCAGATTTGGAGGTATCTAACCAGGGCATTTCATCAATAAAAACCACCTTCTTGATTTTTGTTTTGGGCAGTGCCGATAAGTAAGCGGCCAAATAATTAAATGCGTCATGCCAGTTTCCGGGTAATTGTTTCTTTTTCTTTCCTTTGTTTCTCTTTATATATTCCTGGTAAAAATTGTAAAGCTGTTGTTCTTTGGAGCCATCTTTTGTACCGGAAATATCAAATACAATCTGCCTGGCTAAATGATGCCGGATCAAAAATGTTTTACCCACTCTTCTTCTTCCATAAACGGCAAGAAACTCTGCCTGTCCTGACTGTAGCAACAAGTCCAGTTTTTCTTTTTCGTTTTCCCGGCCTATTAACTCAACCGCCATGTTTACTTGGTTTTTTAATTGGAGAAATCTGTGTAAAAATAAGACATTTCTCCAATTATCGTATTTCATGGATTCACGGTTTAATCAGGCAATTGAATAATAAATTCACTGCCCGGTCCGACCGGGTCATCCGGGCGGGCTTTCCCCGCCCTTTCCTGCCTGCGCTGCCGCTTCGGCAGACAGGGTTTCCACTTTCAACTGCCCACCATGTGCTTTTACAATATCATTTTGAAGTGAGAAGTGAGGAGTAAGAAGAGAAATTCAACATTCATGAATTTGTGTTGAGAATTATTAAAAATTCGGAACCTTGCTCCTTCAACACTGTTTACATTTCCGCAGGATCCTTCAGAAAGATCACCGCCATGTGCTTTTACAATATCATAGGCCAGCGATAATCCAGGCCCTGTTCCCTGACCGATTGGTTTGGTTGTGAAAAATGGCTGATTTTGAAGTAAGAGGTAGGAGGTGAGAAGTAAGAGGTGAGAAGTAAGAAGTATAAAAAACAATTTGCAAACTCAAAATCAATGTTCATAAACCTGCATTTAATGTGATAATAAATTCTGATCCCTTGCCTTCGATGCTGTTTACTTCTATTTCACCTCCATGTGCTTTCACAATATCATAAGCTAATGATAGTCCCAATCCTGTTCCCTGTCCGGTTGGTTTGGTAGTAAAAAAAGGCTGAAAGATTTTCGCAATTATATTTTGAGGGATGCCGTTGCCGTTATCCTTT
>JAATGW010000026.1 GCA_015654495.1 Chitinophagales bacterium | reverse complement strand
TTGAACAGATTATTCTTACCAACCAGATTGATCAGGTTATTATTGCTCTTGAAAAAAATCATGGCAAAGAAGCAGAAGATATTCTCAACAGACTTGGTCAGCTGGACGTGGCAGTAAAGATGGTTCCCGACACAATGGATATTGTTTCCGGCTCTGTAAAAACGAGCAATGTGTTGGGTGAAATTCTTATCGAAATAAAAACGGGTTTGCTTCCTGACTGGCAGCAGCATATCAAAAGAGTAATCGATATCGTAGTTTCTGTATCCGGACTCGTGTTTTTATCACCATTGCTTATATATGCCGCACTAAGAGTTAAATATACTTCTGCCGGGCCGGTATTTTATTCACAGGAAAGAATCGGCTATCGTGGCAAACCTTTTCATATCATAAAGTTCAGGTCAATGGTGGATAAAGCAGAAATTGCCGGGCCACAACTTTCGCATGATGCTGATGCGCGGATCACTTCCTGGGGAAGAACCATGCGCAAATGGCGGATTGATGAGTTACCCCAACTCTGGAATATCCTGAACGGAGAAATGAGCCTAGTAGGTCCCCGGCCGGAACGCAGGTATTTTATTGATCAGATCATGCAGAATAATCCTTATTACACTTATCTTCTGAAAGTAAAACCCGGACTGACAAGCTGGGGCATGGTAAAATTCGGTTATGCCGAAAATGTTCAGGAAATGATCGAACGGATGCAGTATGATCTTGTATATATTGAAAATATTTCGCTTGCGGTGGACTTTAAGATAATGATACATACCCTCAGAATAATTTTCCTTGGCACAGGAAAATGAAATTCTTTTCGTTATATAACCTTTAAAACCAGGGTTGCTTTTGAAAACTGCTTACCTCCTAATACTTGTCTTGTTTTCTTTCAGCGTTTCTGTGGCACAGGAAGCATACTGGCAGCAGCAGTTGAGATATGATATCGATGTACGGCTCAATGATAGCGCAAAAACACTTGATGGATATCTCAAACTGAATTACAGGAATAACTCCCCCGACACTTTAGATTATATATGGTTCCATCTGTGGCCAAATGCATTTAAAAATGACCGCACAGCTTTCAGTGATCAAATGCTTGAAAACGGCAGTACTGAATTTTATTTTTCAGATAATAATAAAAGAGGATACCTGAATCGCCTTGACTTCAGAATCGAAGGAGAGCCTTTGAAAACAGAAGACCATCCTTACTATATCGATATATTAAAAGTGATCCTCAGCAAACCGCTTCCACCCGGAAATGAAATACTGATAACTACCCCCTTTCATGTTCAGCTTTCTTATAATTTTTCAAGAGGTGGCTATTATAAAAAAACATTCCAGGTAACGCAATGGTATCCCAAACCGGCGGTTTATGATAAAAACGGCTGGCACGAAATGCCATACCTGAACCAGGGTGAATTTTACGGAGAGTTTGGTTCTTACAGGGTTGAAATTACCATTCCGGAATTGTATAAGATTGCTGCCACGGGAATGCAGGATACGGCTGATCAGCAAAAACAACCTGTTGAAACCGGTTTGCGATCAGAAGAAAAGCTAAAGACTTTCATCTATCAGCAGGACAGTGTTCACGATTTCGCCTGGTTTGCAGACAAGAATTTCATAATCAAAAAGGATACCGTACTACTCCGTTCAGGCCGGATCATTCAATGTCAGCTTTATTATCATGAAAACAGCAACGGCAGCTGGAATACAGCAATGCAGTCTCTTAAAAAAGCAATCCTCCTGCATTCGGACTGGATTGGCGAATATCCCTACCCGGTAGTTAGCGTTGTTGACGGGAAAATGGATTTTGAAGGCGGGATGGAATACCCGACAATCACAATCATCAATCCAGGCAAGGGCGCCGTTGATGAACTGATATTTCACGAAGTGGGTCATAACTGGTTTTATGGAATCCTTGGAACAAATGAGAGAACCTATCCGTGGATGGATGAAGGCCTGAATTCATTTTATGACCTGAGATATGCAGACGGCGGAAAAGAAAATAATTCCGGCACAAAGAAATCAACTTCACAAAATAAAATTGGAGGCCTCAATTACAGGAAGCTTGGCAAGCTGGGATATCAGCTGATGGCTTCATTAGATCTTGATCAGCCAATAGATACTCCTGCAGATTCCCTTACAGCAATTAATGCAAGCGCGATCAGTTATCTCAAAACTGCGGACTGGCTTTCAGAACTCGAACAGCGTATTGGTCGGACTTCATTTGATAAAGCAATGCAGAATTATTATGAAAAATGGAAATTCAAACATCCATATCCGGATGATTTGAAAAAAGCGTTGCAGGAATCAAACACGCAGGATCTGAATGCATGGTACCAGCAGAAAGATTCCACGGGATTTCTTACAAAACCAGGAAAAAGACCATTTAAAGTAGCGGCATTTATAAGACCGAATATCGACCGCGAGTATAATTATCTTTTTATCGCGCCGGTATTAGGTTTTAACTACTACGATGGACTAATGGCCGGTCTGCTTCTTCATAACTATACTGTTCCATTCAGCAGGTTTCAGTTTGCACTTGCCCCGATGTTTGGTTTCAAAAGTAAAAAGCCCAACGGAATAGGACGTGCTTCCTACAGATGGAATCCACAGAAAACTTTTCAGCAGGTAGAAGTATTTCTTAATGCTGCGAAATTTACAATCGGTGATTTTACTGATGATGGCGGAAACAGATTCAGGCTGGCTTACAGCAAACTCGTTCCTGGTTTCAGACTTGAATTCAAAGAAAAATCTGCGCGGAGTACGATGATGAAATACATCAGCTTCAAACAATTTCTGATACAGGAAGAAGAGCTTGGTTTTTACAGAGATACTGTTCAGCAGATAAACCTTGCACGAAAAGTTTCAGATCATTTTGGGATCAGCCAGTTATCGATCGGGTGGGATCAGTTCAGAAAACTTTATCCGAATAATGGCGAACTGAGAATGGAAGCCAATGGAAAGTTTGGAAGGGTGACTTTTACGGGAAACTACTATTTCAACTACAAAAAGAAAGGCGGCATTAATCTGCGATTGTTTGCTGGAAAATTTTTCTACTTCGGCGAAAAGACCAGCAGCGAACAATTTGCAAGCAGCCGCTTTCACCTGAATATGACCGGACCGAAGGGGGATGAAGACTATACTTACAACAATTATTTTGCAGGCAGGAATGAGTTCACCGGTGTGTTCTCACAACAGATAATGATGCGGGATGGCGCTTTCAAAGTCAGGACTGATATGCTCAGCAGTAAAATTGGCAAAACGGATAACTGGCTTACCGCGTTTAATCTCACTGTTGATATTCCGGACAAAATGAATCCGTTGAGCCTGTTGCCGGTGGAAATACCGGTTCGGATTTTTGCCGATGCCGGAACCTATGCAGATGTCTGGGAAAAAGATGCAACTGATCCGCGCGTTGTTTTTGATGCGGGTCTGCAGATTTCACTTCTTTGGTCTTCACTGAATATTTATATCCCGCTTGTGTATAGCAATGTTTATAAAGACTACTATAAATCTGTTCCCGGGAATAATTTCTGGAACAGAATTTCATTCAGTATTGATGTGCCCATTATTCAGCCAAAAAAATTCCTTACCTCAGTCTACAGCAAACTCTCCAGATAATTTATTTTGATAACCTGTTCAGAACGGATTCGGCAAAATCAAGATCAGCAGGATAGGTAACTTTGATATTATTTTCCTCTCCGGCAATTAATGACACTTTTAATCCTGCTGCTTCAAACACAGTGGCCTCGTCAGTAAAAGAGGGATGATAAGGAAGGCTAAATGCATTTTTTATCAACCCTGCCTGAAATGTTTGTGGCGTTTGAACAGCCCGCACCTTATTCCGATCCAGCACAGAGCTATCATTGTCGTCGTTCAGTATACGGAGGCTGTCACGCACGGGCACAACCGGAATTGCTGAACCGTTTTCTGATGCATTTGCAAAGCAGCGACGGATCAGATCATTCGAAACAAGACATCGCACTGCATCATGTACAAAAACAATGGCATTTTCAGGTACGGAGTCCAGTCCGTTTTTAACTGAATGAAATCTCGTATCTCCTCCTGTAACAAAAACAGGGTGCTTAGCTGCTGGAAAATTTTTAAACAAATCTTTTCCTGTATTGATATATGCCTGCGGAAAAACCAGCACCAGTTGTATGGCTGGAAAAGCCGTTGAAAAACTGCGTGCGGTATGCAGAATTATTGGTTCATTCCTGATCTTCAGAAACTGTTTCGGAACGGAACCCCCCATTCGGGTTCCGCTTCCGCCGGCTACGATCACTGCGAATGTTTCCATACTGCAATATGGATTAAAAATTTAAACTGAAAAATAGTTCCACAGTCAGTTTGTACCTTTCCTGCATGAAGTTCATCTGGTTAACGGCCATACTGGCTATGATGCTGGGCTGTAACAATAAGAAACCTGCAGAACAGGAAGTACTTGCATTAAAAGAAATGAATGATCTGGCTACTGTTGAATATGTGGTTACCAAAATCATTAAAACCAACGATGATAAAACATGGTACAAATTCGGCGACAGAAAAATCTTAATGAGTTGCCAGGCTTCCATAAAAGCCGGCATTGATTTCTCCCTGCTAAATGCTGATCACATTAAAATAAGTGGTGAAGAAATCAGTGTTGAACTGCCAGGGGCAAAAATGCTCTCCATAAATATTAAGCCGGAGGATATCAGGGTGGAATATGAAGAAGTTGGTTTTTTGAGACAATCATTTTTACAGGCAGAAAAAGATCTGTTACTGACGCAGGGAGAAAATCAAATTAAATCAAGCGTCGCTTCACTCGGAGTTATCGAAACGGCTGAAACAAATGCAGCTGCTTTTGTTACGCAGTTTCTGAAGAAACTAGGTTATAAAAGAATTAGCATCACATTCGTGAACGACTACAACAACAAACCACCAAAAGGCTGATATGTTAAGGTCATTTAAATCTGTAATCATACTCGCCTTACTGTTGGCTGCTATTATTTTCCTTTTTCGAAAAATGGACCTGATCCCTTCATGGAAACAGCTATTTGGTTCAGCTCCGTTAGCCATTGACCAGACTCCTGTTTTAATTAAAGAAATCAACGAGCTCGCTTCTCTTATAACTGTTACTGGTTACGATGAGGTTGTTGTAGACAGTATCAGTGCAGATCCGGCCCAGGTAGCTATAAAAGCAATTACCGGCCTGCCACTGAATCCGTTTTCTCCGTTATATCGCAAGTTGGTACTGATTGCCAGAGGTCAGGTAATCTGCGGTACAGACCTGAAAAAAATGACGGATTCATCGATAAGGGTTTTTAAAGATTCTGTCGCTGTTTTCATCCCGCCGGCGGAGATACTGGACGTAATTGTAAATCCTTCAGGATTTGAAACATTTATTGAATCAGGCGATTGGTCGGATGAAGCTGTAAAAGCAGTAAAAGTGAAGGCCAGAAACAAAATGCGTGATCGCGCAATGCAGCAACAACTCACAGCAAAAGCAAATCAACGTGCAGTTATGCTGATGACCAATATGTTACAAGCTTCCGGTTTTAAAAAGGTCTCTATTACGTTAAACGCTAAACGTTGAACCTTTAACGTGGTTCTTATCTATTTCGACCAACCATGCTTTTCTCTCGCCCGCTGACTTGCAGTATCGTAAAATCCCTGTTACTTTTACTTCATCAAACGTAAGAATACGAGGCGAAGGAAAAGAGAAAAAAACAGGTACTAACACAAGAAAGCAAACAGCTCACTATATTAACACGGATGGTTTTAGGATTAATTACCGGCTCCAGGGCCGGTTCTTCTTTTACGTTCAACGTTAAACGTTCAACATTAAACGTGAATCCATCCATTTCGACCAACCATCCTTTTCTCTCGGCTGCTGATTTGCAGCACAGTAATATCCACATTATTTTTACTATATCAACGTAGAAATACGAACCGGAGGAAAACGAAGGCAACTGACACCCACACACGAAGCGAACAGCTCACAATATTAACACGGATGGTTTTAGGATTAATGACCGGCCCCAGGGCCGGTTCTTCTTTTATGTTAAACGTTAAACGTGTATGAGTTGCTGGCATTCCTTCAGCAACTTCACTTTATCTATAGCAGCTGTGCCAACCTCTTCACAAACCAGTCCTCCTGCGATATTGGCCATTTCTGCCATCAGCTTTTTATCTTTTGTTGCTGCATAAACAACTGAGGCAACGGCAATAACAGTATCTCCGGCACCACTTACATCTGCAATTGATCTGATATGGGAGGGAATTATACCTGCTTCAGTTCCTGATTGATAAAAAACACCTTTCTCTGATAGTGTGATAAATGAAATGCGATGTTCAAGTTTGTCGTGCAACAAGCCATGAATTTTCTTCAGGGAACCTTCATCTACTTTATCATCTATCAGGTTAAGACCTTCCCTTACTTCTTTTAGATTGGGTTTGAAGATATCGACCCCCTTATAATTGAAAAAATTCTTTCTTTTAGGGTCAACACTGGTAATGATATTTTTTACTCTGCAAAGCGAAATGATTTTCTGAATAACCAGTTCGGTAAGTATTCTTTTATTGTAATCTTCCAGGATTATGACCTGAGGTGATTCCTGTGCGATATAATTCTGAACAGCGAGAATGAGGCGATTCTCATCTTCATATTCCAGATCACGCGTTATTTCATTATCCAGTCGCATCATTTGTTGATTGCGACTGATTATCCTTGTTTTACTGGTGGTTACCCTTTTTTTGCTGCTCAGGAGAAATTCGATACTGATTTTATTTTCAGCAAACATTTTCTTCAGTAAAACAGCCTCATCATCTTCACCGGTAACCGATATTACTGAAGTTACAGCACCAAGCGATGCGAGGTTCAAAGCCACATTGCCCGCCCCGCCGATGCGATAATCTTTATGATCAAGAGATACAACAGGTACAGGTGCTTCAGGAGATATTCTTTCTACCTTTCCCCAATAGTAGGTATCCAGCATCACATCA
This sequence comes from Chitinophagales bacterium, assembly GCA_015654495.1. Taxonomy (GTDB): domain Bacteria; phylum Bacteroidota; class Bacteroidia; order Chitinophagales; family Chitinophagaceae; genus Pollutibacter. The sequence continues at coordinate 4,512 of JAATGW010000026.1, read as the reverse complement.
CCTACCACCCCTACTTTGATCTCTTCAAATTCGCGGAACAATTTTTCAAAATCGACAGCTGTCATGAGTTAATTCGCAGATTTAGATTTTCCACCTGCAAGATAATACAATGGAATTCCGATCAGCGTGATTACGAGGCCCCAGGCGGCATATTTGGTTTTGAAAATCAGTAATAAAATACAGAAAGCCGTTCCCATCAGGATATATAAAGCCGGCAATACAGGATATCCAAATGCTTTATATGGCCGCTCCAGTTCAGGTTTCTTTTTCCGCAGAATAAAAATGCCGGCGATTGTCAGCACATAAAATATCACCACCACAAAACTGATCATATCAAGCAGGTTTCCATATTCGCCACTCAGGGTAAGTAAACAGGCGACAAGGCACTGTGCCCAGAGTGCCCATTGAGGAACTGCATTCTGGTTCAGGGTACCTGCTTTTTTAAAGAAAAGTCCATCCTTCGCCATTGTATAATACACCCTCGCACCTGCCAGCACAAGTCCGTTGATGCACCCGAAAGTGGAGATCATTATTAACACGGCGATAATAATTGTACCACTGGATCCGAATATTTCAATCGCAGCAGATATTGCAAGCCTGTCGGCCTGAGGATATGCGATTCCCTGCAAAGGCAATACATACAAATACATCAGGTTGGTGGTAACATAGAGAAAGGTTACTATCAATGTTCCGAGAAAAAGAGAAAGGCCGATATTCCTTTTCGGGTTCTTGATTTCTCCCGCAATAAAAGTCACGTTATTCCAGGCATCGCTGCTGAATACGGAGCCCGTCATCGCTGATGCTATTGCACCTATCAGTAAAGCTCCCCCAATGGGTTTCCAACCTGCCGGCGATTTCCCGGCATCATCAACGCCAAGGTCCTGAGCCGCTGACCAGGCGTTCTGCCAGTTGGCAGCCCAATGGCTGTTCTTAACCAGGAGAAAACCAAACAGCATCAATCCGAATAAGGCGATCAGTTTTGATGCTGTGAAAGTCGTTTGTATTAATTTCCCTTCCTTTATTCCCCGTGTATTGACATACGTTAGCAATACCACAAGCAGGATACAGGTAAGCTGCGCAGCACTGATCTTTATAAAACCCAGATCCGCCAGTATATTGGATTCTCCCAGGGCAGGAAAGATATAAGCGGAAAATCTTGCGAATGCAACACCTACTGCAGCGATGGTTGCGGTCTGTATTACGGCGAAGAAACTCCAGCCATAAAGAAAGCCCATCAGCGGGTTATAAGATTCTTTCAGATATACATACTGACCGCCGGCTTTCGGGTACATGCCGCTGAGCTCACCATAACTCATGGCAGCGGTAATGGTCATAAAACCCGTAATAAGCCAGACGAAGATGAGCCAGCCCGCACTACCGACATTTCTGGTAATATCAGCGCTGACTATAAAAATACCCGACCCGATCATGGAGCCGGCAACAATCATTGTTGCATCCAGCAGCCCGAGTGTTGGTTTAAATTGATTGCTTTCCTGCATAGTATGGGAAGGTTTCCAAACCTGAATTAACTAAAAAAAATCCCGGAAAATTTCTCGGGATTCCAATTTATGAAATTCATTGTTCAGATTACTTTTTTGGCTTTGTTTTATTGTATTCCTCGTTTAAACCGGCCACAACTTCCTTTGTGATATTATAGGTCGTGTCTTTATAAAACAACATACTGATAGTACTGCTATAGGAAAATATATAGGAATAATCCCTTGTTGAATTATAGATAGTCAGAAAATCGTTGATTTTCTTTTTAAGCTCCTCCATCGTTTTTACTCCTTCCTGCTGAATGGAATTTTCCATTGAACGTTTCTGGTTTTCCAGGTTTTCCATTTTTCTTGTATACTCACGCTGGAAATTTTCGGCTTCTATCTGTGTGATAGCATTACCCTTCTGAACAAATGTGATTCTTTCATTTTCTATTTTCTGAAATGCACTGTTGAGATCCCGGTCTGCACGTTCCTTTTTCTTTTCAAACTCATTCATTTTCTCTTTATAATACTCATAGTTTTCCTGAATTGTATCCAGGTCAACATAAGCAATCTTCAGCGGCTTTGCGAAAGTTCCGGAATCTTTACCTGAAGCAAGAGGAACCCCTGCAACCGTTTTCGTTTTGCCGTTACTGAAATGCAGGTAGAATAAAACCCCGACAGCAATTACCAGAACAATATTCAGGGGAAGTAAAATTTGCCTCATGGATGATTTTTTGCAATATAGACCGATTCATTGTACAGGCTGGGATTTTAGTAATCCGTTAACAGCCCCTTTTTTAAATAAAAAGAGAGCAGAATCACTGTTCTGCTCTCTTTATTTCAATTTTAATTATTCTTCTTCATCGAAACTCATCACTTCACGTGTAGTTTGCAGCAGTTCATATTCTTCCTTGCTGCCCACGATCATGTTTTCAAATTCCCTCAAACCGGTACCGGCCGGGATATGATGACCCGTGATTACGTTCTCTTTAAGACCCAGCATTTCATCGCATTTACCCTGAATGGCTGCTGAAGACAATACCTTGGTTGTTTCCTGGAAGGACGCTGCTGAAATCCAGCTTTGCGTACCCAGTGAAGCCTTGGTGATACCGAGCAATACCGGTCTTGAAGTTGCAGGATTTGCATCCCTGAATTCCACCAGCTTCTTGTCAGAACGCCGCAGGATAGAATTTTCTTCCCTCACTTCGCGCAAACTAACAATCTGACCAGCTTTCAGTTTTGCTGATTCGCCAGGTTCGGTAACCACTTTCTTATCGTAAATCCAGTCGTTCTCCTGATTGAAATCAAAACGGTCTTCAAGATCTTCTTCAAGGAAACGGGTATCGCCCGGATCCACGATTTCGACTTTCTTCATCATCTGCCTTACGATAGTCTCGATATGTTTATCGTTCAGACGCACACCCTGTAAACGGTATACCTCCTGAATTTCATTCACCACATATTCCTGTACAGCAAATGGTCCTTTAATTGAGAGAATATCACTTGGTGCAATCTGTCCGTCTGAAAGCGGAGTACCAGCTTTGATGAAGTCGCCATCCTGTGCAAGGATCTGACGTGTCAGTGGTACAAGGTATTTTTTAACAACACCATCTTTCGCTTCCACCACGATTTCGCGGTTACCTCTTTTAATTGTACCAAAAGTGATAACCCCATCAATTTCTGAAACCACCGCAGGGTTACCCGGGTTACGTGCTTCGAACAATTCTGTAACACGTGGCAGACCACCAGTAATATCACGCAGTTTACCCAACACCCTCGGGATCTTTACGAGTACTTTACCTGCTTTCACTTCATCGCTTTCTTCAATCACGATATGTGATCCTACAGGAAGGTTATATGATTTCTGTTCATTGATACCAGCGATAATCAGCGAAGGAATCTTGGTTTTATCTTTTGTATCGATAACCACTTTTTCCCTGTGACCTGTCTGCTCATCAGCTTCTTCACGGAAAGTCACACCTTCGATAACATTATCGAATTTGGCCACACCACTGATTTCAGCAAGGATTACGTTGTTGAACGGATCCCATGTACAGATAATATCACCTTTATTTACTTTCTGACCTTCTTTAACCTGGAGTGTTGAACCATAAGGAACGTTATTGGTAATGAGGAGACGATCATTTTTCAGATCCATAATCCTCATTTCACCCGTACGTCCGATTACAATTTCAACTTCTTTTCCGTCATTATTGATCGCCTTTACAGAACGCAATCCGTCAAACTGTACAGTTCCTTCGAATTTAGCATTCAGGTGAGACTCAACTGAAGCAGAACCAGCAACACCACCCACGTGGAAGGTACGAAGTGTTAGCTGTGTACCAGGTTCACCGATGGACTGTGCAGCGATGATACCAACAGCATCACCACGCTGTGTCATTGCACCTGTTGCCAGGTTCAGACCATAACATTTCACACACACACCGCGTTTGCTTTCGCAGGTCAGTACCGAACGGATATCAACTGTTTCAAGGCCACTGTTCTCAATCTTTTGTGCGATTGCTTCATCGATCAGTTCACCTGCAGACGCGATAAGTTCATCCGACATCGGATCGAACACATCATGCAGTGATGTACGGCCAAGTATCCTGTCGTACAAAGGCTCTACGATATCTTCATTATCTTTTAATGCACCTATGTCGATACCACGGAGAGTTCCGCAATCTTCTTCAGTGATTACCACATCCTGTGAAACGTCCACCAAACGACGGGTAAGATAACCGGCATCAGCAGTTTTCAATGCTGTATCAGCAAGACCTTTACGCGCACCGTGTGTAGAGATGAAATATTCCAATACACTCAGGCCGTCTTTAAAGTTGGAGAGGATCGGGTTCTCAATGATTTCAGAACCTGTGGAACCGCTCTTTCTTGGTTTGGCCATCAGACCGCGGAGACCAGCCAGCTGTTTTACCTGCTGCTTACTACCACGCGCACCCGAATCGAGCATCATATATACAGAGTTGAAACCCTGTTTGTCTGTTGCCATTGAACGTATAAGCGTTTCTGTTAC
>JAATGW010000566.1 GCA_015654495.1 Chitinophagales bacterium | reverse complement strand
ACAGGCCTTGTCATTATAGTTTTTCCATTTTCCTTTTTCGACATAACCACCCTTTCCGGCGCTTTATCCTTTTCCACCCAATCCCGGATCAATGCAATCCAGTCTACATCGTCGGGTCCCGGTCCGTCACCACAGTGCAATACACCCGGTAAGAGGAAGAGGCGGATATGGGATTTTATGTCTTTATCTTTCATTTCAGCTTCCTGGTAATGTCTGATTGTTTGAAAAGCAGAAAGGGCAGGATCGTCCCAGCCATGATACATGATCATTTTCCCTTTACGCTGCCTGAATCCGGTATAGTCTGTCTGATCGGCATCGAGGTAGGCCGATGCATAGCGGGTTTCATCAAAAAATCGGGAGAAGTCATATTTACTATAATCCCATTGCGGGTTGTTAAATACAAGGTATTTAAACATATTAGTACCGAACAGATAATGAAGGCTCGCCATCTTCATATTCGGATTATTTCCTGCTATCCATACATCCCAGCCGCCCTCCGCATTTTCTGCCCCGTAAGGGAAACCTGGATAAATAGTGTCTTGTTTATTAGTGGCCGCTGCATAAACTGTCTTAATTGCTTCCAGTTGTTGAAGAGTCATACAGTTGGCACCCGCCAGACTATCCTTGCAAACCGGAATAGTTGAAAAATCAAATTTGCATGCCCTGGGATCATTTATGATATTATCGCTGATCCCGTCGAGAGCATCACATTGTTTCAGGACCTGGTCCTGGAGTAATTTTAAATTATCCTTTGTAATTACAGGTTTGCTGATGTGTTTTGGATCCGGATAATTTTTTTGACTGATCTCAATAAATTTAGCGCCAATGGCAGGCCATGTGAATGCCGGCGCTCCGGCAACAATACCATCAAAATCCGCCGGATACTGTTGTGCTTCCATCATAGCCTGGCCACCACCTCTTGAACAGCCCAGGAAATAAGAATAAGCAGGATCGGAGCAATAATATGTACGGATTAAATATTTAGATACTTCGGCAGTGAGGTGGATGGCTAATTTTCCGAAATCCAGTTGCCGCTCCATATTATTCAGGCCCCAGCTGGCATCAATTCCCAAACCCTTGTGCCCGGCATCGGTACCAACAGTGGCATAGCCGGAACTTACAGTATAACGGAAACTATTTTGAATGTTTCCTACAAAACCACCACCGCCCGACATCAGGAATCTTTTATTCCATTGATTGGGTAAAAGCAATTCAAAATTGATCTCCTTACTTATTCTTCCCAAAATGCGACAGAACGGAACAGTGATGGGCTGTCCTTCGATCGTATCCTTTTTAAATGATTTTGCTTCAAGGATCGTTACATCCGGCAGCCGAAGGTTTTTAAGTTGTTCGCAGGGAATACAGGTTTTAGTATCTGTACTGTTTTGTGCCGTCAAAACAAGCGGGCCGAAGCTGGTAAACAGAATTAAAAGGGCTGTCAATTTTGTCATCTGGTGATATTTTATACTGGCTCTATTTTGATTATTAAAATTCAGTATCCAGGAGTCAGGTAATTTGAATTTACATTTTTATCGCTAATGCTGGCTAATTTTTCACCTCCCGACGCGGGTACTAAAGTCACTGTTCAATCATATACATTAAGTATGATTAAAAATTCAGAACCCTGACCTTCATAGCTGGTGACCTTTCCGCAGGATCCTGCGGATATTTCGCCGCCATGTGCTTTTATTATATCATATGCCAGTAATAATCCGAGGCCGTTTCCCTGGCCTGTAGGTTTGGTTGTAAAAAAAGGCTGATTTTGAAGTAAGAGGTAAGAAGTAAGAGGTAAGAAGTAAGAGGTAAGAAGTAAGAGGTAAACAAAAACAATTTGCAAACTCAAAATCAATATTCATAAACCTGCATTTAATGTGATTATAAATTCTGAACCCTTGCTTTCGATGCTATTTACTTTTCCGCAGGATCCTGCGGAAATTTCACCTCCATGTGCTTTCACAATATCATAAGCTAATGATAGTCCCAATCCTGTTCCCTGTCCGGTTGGTTTGGTAGTAAAAAAAGGCTGAAAGATTTTCGCAATTATATTTTGAGGGATGCCGTTGCCGTTATCCTTT
>JAATGW010000059.1 GCA_015654495.1 Chitinophagales bacterium | reverse complement strand
TTGATTATAATCACAGCGATCTCGTCGATAACATTTGGACTAACACCGCTGAAATTCCAGGAAATGGAATTGACGATGATGGAAACGGATATGTAGATGATGTTTTTGGATGGAATTTTCTCGGTGGAAAAGACGGAAGAAATGTGACCAAAGACAGCTATGAGGCTGCAAGAATTTATTATCGCTACAAGAAAAAATACAGCCAGCTCGCCAACGACAGCAGCCTGACTCCTGATGAAGCGTACGAATTCAATAATTATCGCCGTGCAAAAGTTCAGGTTGAAAGCCAGGCTAAAGAGGCATCGATGTATGTTTTGTTTCTCAAAAGCATTGTAGAGAAACTACCGGCAATGGATACTGTTTTGCAGAAAGCAATGTCAAAAAAGCTTTATACAGGAGATGACCTATTGAAGTTCAAACCTGTAAATGTTGAACAATCAAAGGCAAGAAATACCATACTCGGCCTGTTTCAGCAAACAGACCAGATGGAGAAATACAACAAGCAACTGGTTGATGATCTCCTTGAATTTTATGAAGGGGAGAAAGCAAAATCCGACGCAGTGGAAAAGGGACCTGAAGATTATCGTGGAGCAATTGTTCAGGACAATTATGATGATATAAACGACCGCTATTACGGAAACAATGATGTGATGGCAACTTCTTCGATGCATGGCACACTTGTTTCGGGTATAATCGGAGCATCAAGGTCAAACGGCATCGGTACAAAAGGAGTGGCGGATAATGTAAGAATCATGGCTTTGCGTGCTATTCCTGAGGGCGATGAACATGATAAGGACATTGCGAATGCTATTCGGTATGCGGTTGATAATGGTGCAAGGGTTATTAATATGAGTTTCGGTAAAAGTTTCTCGCCACAGAAAAAGTGGATTGACGAAGCTGCTGAATATGCCGAATCCAAAGGAGTACTGCTTGTACAGGCAGCAGGAAACGATTCAAAAAATGTTGACCAGGTTGAAGTGTATCCCAATCCTTATTTACTTAACGGTCCGGAGAAAAAAGTGAGCAACTGGATTACCGTAGGTGCCAGTGGCCCCGTTAAATCTGAAATTGTAGCTTCTTTTTCAAATTATGGAAAAACAAAGGTTGATGTGTTCGCACCTGGTGTAGATATTTATTCAACCTTACCCGGTGGAAATGTTTACGGAAGCGAATCCGGAACCAGTTTTGCCAGCCCGGTTGTAACCGGACTTGCAGCGTTGATCATGAGTTATTTCCCTGAACTCACACCGCAACAGGTTAAATATGCTATCGAAAAATCAGTGATACCGGTTACAACTTATAAGGTGTCGCTGCCAGGCACAGAAAAAGATACGGAGTTCAGGGAGTTATCCGTCACCGGCGGGCTTGTAAATGCCTACGAAGCACTCGTAATCGCATCGACACTCAAGAATGAAAAAAAAGAAGCAGAAAAGGAAAAGGTTCTCCCAAAACCAAAGCTGAAAAAAACACCGAAAGGATGATTTTTTGAAGGACGAAGTCCGAGGTACGAAGTACGAGGTACGAAGTACGAAGTTTGAGGAGAGAGATAAAGTAAGCCAGAAAGAAATACATTGGTAAGTTCCTCTTTTGCTTTCCAGGCTCTGTCTTTACTAAGACAATTCTCAATTAAATGACATTCGGCTCATGGCTCTGCGCTTAGGGGCTATTTAAAATTAAAAGGGATTGGCAATAATTCCTGATTCCATTATAATTTCCCGTCGCTTTGATTATTTCATTGTTGGGCAAAAGCCCCTCCGGTTTTTTCACCTTTATCTCCGATAGGCCTGTCAGGCCTTAAGCTGGAAGCAATTGAAATATCTTTATCCTGCGCCGCAACAAATTTGTTAGCCACCAGCATCTTGCCTCTTGCCTCTTGCCTCTTTTTCTATATTTTTAGAAAAAAAATGCCCCGCCCTTTACCAGCCGACTATCCCGCTTTTTATGAAACCTATGTGAAGCTTGTTCCTGAAGAAGATGTGCTTCAGGCATTTTCAACATCTGTTTCTGAATTGAAATTAAACCTCTCAGCAATCAGCAATGAAAAAGCTGGTTTTGCATATGCTCCGGAAAAATGGACGATAAAACAACTTCTTCAGCATACAATCGATGCTGAGAGAATTTTTCAATACCGGGCCGTTTGTATCGCCCGTGGTGAAAAGCAATCCCTGCCAGGCTTTGACGAAAATGCTTATGCTTCTAATGCAGATGCTACAGACCGACACCTGAAAGATCTGAAAGAGGAGATGATGACTGTCCGTCAGTCAGGATTAATGTTATTTCAGAGTTTCAATTCAGCGATGTTACAGAATTCAGGATTTGCAAATAACAATGCCATCAGCGTATTAAGTATCGGATATATTATCATCGGGCACTGGCGGCATCATGCCGGTGTTTTGAAAACAAAATATGGAATTTCGATTTGAACAGAACGATAGCCATAAATTTAAAAAGCCACTCTTCAATTGAGTGGCTTTTTAAATCAGATATGAACGTTTTATTTTTTTTCCGGGAGTAAAGTCCCTATCAGATAATTGTTGAGATCGAGATATTTATCGGCTGCCGATTTCACGTCAGCGACCGTTAAAGCATTCACATGTTCTTCATACTTTAATTTCCATTCTTTGTCGAGGTTCCATAAATAACTTGACCCGATAAAATCCAGCCAGTAGCCGTTTTGTTTTACCTGTTCATGGTATTGATTCTTCCAGGTTTCCTTCACTTTATTCAGTTCTTTTTCGTCGCAACCATTTTTTCTAAGGTCGTCATAGATACTGAATACAGCTTTTGTGAGTTTTTCTGCGTTTTCAGGTCCGCAGGGGAAAGAAGTTGTAAGTGTATAGGACCCATAAGGAACTTTTGACAGACTACCATTACTTCCGCCTCCATAGATACCTCCCATATTTTCGCGAAGCTGATCAATCACCCTGAGTGTAATAACTTCTGAAAGGGCCTTCAATTTTAATGCTTCAGCATCGGAATAAACAGCGTCACCATTAAACCTGATATTCACCTGGCTTTTCTGATCCTGGCCTTTATAAATTTTTACATCTTTTTTTCCGGCAACAGGGCGAAGTCCAACGTCAGTGAATTTATGTTCAACAGGGCTCGCAGGCAGACTTGCAATATATTTCTCGAGCAGGGATCTGAATGAAGCAGAATCGATATTTCCAACAAAAGTGAAATGCAGACCATCAGCATTCCCATAAACCTTATTGTAAATTTCCATCACCTTATCCAGATTCATCGCATCAAAATCGGCCGGTTTATCTATTACCGGCATCCATGGATGGTTTGCATAGCGAACACGCGTAAGTGAATCCTGGAAGTAATTTCCCGGATCTGCCATTACGTTCTGAAGATAGGCTTTCTGATTACTGATTTCAGTTTTAAACAACGCTTCATCACGTCGCGGTGACGTAAAATAGAGATAGATGAGCTGAAAAAATATTTCCAGATCTTTCACGCTGCTATTACCTGAAATACCTTCATCATACATATTAATATAAGGATATACGGAGACTGTTTTCCCTGCAAGAAATTTTTCAAGGTCAACCGGGCTAAGGTCTTTTACACCCATCTCCATTACCAGGGACGCAGCATTTTCAGCATTCATTTTGTTTTCCAGCCCAAATCTTGTGAAACCGCCATTGCGATCAGCATCCATCAGGATTTCGTCATTTTTGAAATCAGTAGGTTTAAGTGTAACTGTAACACCATTACTTAATTTCAGGTCGGTGACTTTAAGCATTTCATTTCTGGTTTCAGAAATAATTTTGCCTGCAACGGGTGCTTTCTCAATCAGGTTTTTACCAATTGTTTTTTCAGTATAAGCAACAACAGGAATTTTCTCTGCCTTTTCCATCATGGCCAGCATCTGGGCATCTGACGGCAATGAACTTGCTCCATTTTCCGGTGACATTAAAATAGCAAACTGACCGGATGAGGTTTCGTCTTTTGTTGCAAATTTGTTTACCTCTTCGAGTGTGATACCCGGCAGATAAGTAGTCATGAAAGTAAAGCGGTCATCCATGCTGATCATGCGTGAGCCGCTCAGAAAATTGCCGATATAGTCCTGAACAAATACCGCCGACTCCGTTTTGTCCTTATTCGTTTTGGCTCTCTCAGCCTGTGTCAGCAGATTGCTTTTTGCTCGTTCAAGTTCCGATTGCAGAAAGCCGAATTTTTTTATTGAACCGTAAGTTGTTGTGAAGGCTTCGATTGCTTTATCTACAGGTTTATCGCCAAGTAGTGCAAATGAAGCATTGGCTTTATATCCGCGCAAAAAACCAATTGAGCCTGCTCCTCCATATAAAAAAGGCGGTTCCTTTGATTTTGTGAGCTCGGTAATTCTTTGATTCAGCATATCATCATACAAAGCCTCAATTACATTTTTACGATAATCATTCCAGGTTTTAACAGGCTCTGATCTGTTGATCTTATATATGATCTGCAGAACCTTTTGCTGTTGTTCCTTATCTGTGAGCACCATTGCCTGGCTCTTTTTTCTATCCTGGATAGGAATAATCGAAGGCCGCGCACGCTCCTTTGCCGGGTTTTTGAATTTGCTGAAATGACTGATGATCTTCTGTTCTGCAACTGCCGGATCAATATCACCAACAACAATAACCGCCATCAGGTCCGGACGGTACCAATCCGTATAAAATCTTTTAAGTACTGCCGGGGAAAATGTTTTCAGAATACTGTCCTTACCAATCGGGAGGCGGTTGGCATATTGCGAACCATTGAAAATTACCGGCAGGTATTTTTTCCCCATTCTTTCATTTGCACCTTTTCCAATCCTGGATTCTTCAAGTACCACTCCCCGCTCCTTTTCAATTTCAGCGGTATCCAGCAGTGCGTTACCAGCCCAGTCCTCAAGTACGGTAAATGCCTTTTCTACTTTTTCAGGATCTTCAGTAGGAATAGGAAGTATATAGATGGTTTCATCAAAACTGGTGGATGCATTAAGATCCGCACCGAATTTCACTCCAATAGACTGGAGATAATTGACCAGTTCATTCTTGGGGAAGTTTTTTGAACCATTGAAATTGATATGTTCCATAAAGTGAGCGAGCCCCTGCTGATCAGCATCTTCCAGCACTGAGCCGGTATTCACTACCAGCCTCAGCTGTGCTTTTTTCTCAGGTTTTACGTTCTTACGGATATAGTATACAAGTCCGTTGGGAAGTTTGCCCACCTTCACATCGGGGTCCGGTTTCAAAGGGTCTGTTAACTTGAAAACCGGTGTTCCTGTTTGCGCCTGTGCAAGTGAAACAACAAATAAGGTTAGCATTACGAGTAGTCTTCGCATGGATTTCTTTTTTACAAATTTAGTCGTAAGGGAATAAAAAAAGTCATACGCCGCGGCGTATGACTTTCCGTTTATAAAAAAATTTTACTAATGTGATTTCGCAATCTGCGTCTGTTTGATCATATCATTCATCACATTCACAGTTTCTCCGAGATAAATATCTTTTGAAAGACTCTTTGTCCATGATTTTCTTCTCTCGATCTTATCACTATCGGCCGACAAAGATTTCTCATCTTCCGGCAGCAATGAAACTGAAAGTTCGGTCTGTTTTTTATTGAGCTCTTCAATCTTCTTTGAAACAACGCGGGCCTTTTTCTGTTCTTCCCGGAATTTATTCAGATTCAGTGAATACTCCCGATCGTTATTCTTCTCAAGCCATGCAAGGCTTTCTTCGATTGCTTTAAAAGTCGGGCTTGTTTTGATTCTCTCAAGACTCGCATTTTTTACTAAAGACACATCGTATCCGGGATCTACAGGCGTATAGTTGGCTTTTGCAATTTCATCCCATGGCAATGCTTCAGGATTATCTTTCTCGCGGTATTTCAGGTATTCGTAAGTGTCAGGGATAACAATATTTGGTGTAACACCCTTCAATTGAGTAGAACCTCCATTGATTCTGTAAAATTTCTGAAGGGTTAGCTTCAGGGTTCCCAGATCACTATTTTCATTTGAAGTAAAACTACTGCCTTTTTCCAGCCCGATATTACGTTGCACCGTTCCTTTTCCGTAGGTGGACGTGCTGCCGATGATGATTCCACGATTATAATCCTGAATCGCGGCTGCGAAAATCTCAGATGCAGAAGCACTGAATTCATTCACCATTACCGCCAGCGGACCATCATATAAAACCGATTTATTGTCCCGATCGCGCAGAATATTCGGATTCCCTTCCCTGACTTTCACCTGAACAATGGGACCATCAGGAATAAAGAGACCTGCAATCTGCAC
>JAATGW010000713.1 GCA_015654495.1 Chitinophagales bacterium | reverse complement strand
TTGCACTCAGCTCGGGCACTTCTGAAAGTGCCAGTAAATATATTCCGATTACCCAGGACCTTATGCGAGGCAACCGGATCGTAATGGTCCGCCAGTTGCTGAGCCTCCGTAATTATGATGATATCCCATGGAAGTCTGTAGGAAAAGGTTGGCTGATGCTGGGCGGAAGTACTGATCTTGAAAGAGGCCCCGGATATTATGCGGGTGACCTCAGTGGAATAACTGCCAAGAAAGCGCCTTTCTGGTTTTCACCTTTTTATAAACCGGGTAAAAAAATTGCACGTACCCGCGACTGGAATCTGAAACTGGAAGAAATTGTAAAGGAAGCGCCTAACTGGGATATCGGATTTATTGTAGGTGTTCCCGCATGGATACAGATGTGTATGGAACTTGTTATAGAAAAGTACAATCTGAAAAACATTCATGAGATATGGCCTAACCTGGCTTTCTATGTACATGGCGGCGTTGCTTTTGATCCATACAAAAAAGGCTTTGAAAAATTACTCGGTAAACCGATAACCTATATTGAAACCTACCTCGCATCAGAAGGCTTTCTGGCCTACCAGGACAGACAGAACCAGGAAGGCATGCGCCTGGTAACGAACACCCATATCTTTTTTGAATTCGTTCCCTTCGATGATAAAAATTTTGATTCAGGCGGTAACCTTGTGCGTAATCCTAAATCATTAATGATCCATGAAGTGGAAGAAGGAAAAGATTATGCATTACTGATCAGTACAGTTGCCGGCGCCTGGAGATATCTTATTGGTGATACCATACGTTTCACTGATAAGGATAAATGTGAAATCATTATTACCGGCAGGACCAAACATTTTCTAAGTCTCGTTGGCGAACACCTCAGTGTCGACAATATGAATAAAGCGCTTAGCCTTGCCAGTGAAGAGATGAATGTTGTGATACCCGAATTCACTGTTGCAGGCATTCCTTACAAAAACTTTTTTGCGCATCACTGGTATGTTGCATCTGATGATCGTATTGATTCTGATGTTCTCAAAAAGAAAATTGACGAAAAGCTAAAGCAGCTAAACGACGATTATGCTGTTGAAAGAAAGAGTGCATTGAAAGAGGTTTTTCTCGATGTATTGCCTGAAAGGAGATTTCTCGATTTTATGCGACTGAAAGGCAAAATGGGCGGGCAGCATAAATTTCCAAGAGTTCTTAAAGGCCAGATAATGGAAGACTGGCAGAAATTTATTGCAACAGGTTCTATTTAACAATCAAACAATCTTTTTAGTTTTTTATTCCCATCTAAAAAAATCTTCCTCCTGCAGGTATTTCCTATTTTCGGCCCCTTGCATGTATAATCCGGAATGACAGAATCTATTATCAAAGGACTTGGGCTGGGGTTAATCCTTGTACTATCGGTCGGGCCGGTGATTTTCACTATTCTTAAACAAAGCCTGAATAACGGACACCGTGGTGGTTTCAGTTTTGTGATAGGTGTATGGATCAGTGATATTGTTCTTGTAACTGTTAGTAATATGTTCTCTGAACTGGTGCGCCAGATGCTTCAGTACAAAGCGATGATTGCCGTTACCGGCAGTCTTTTCCTGATCGGAATGGGAGTTTATTATGTGTTTTTTAAGAAGGTCAATCTCACAAAAGCTGACCTCAGTAATTTAACCAGGTTTAGTAAAAGCGATTTTGCAAGGATAATGCTTTCGGGTTTTTTCATCAATACATTAAATCCGAGTGTGATGTTGTTCTGGCTTGTAAATGCAACTGCTTTTGCGGTTAATCACAGTATCTGGCAAAGGGTCGTGATTTTTTCAGTATGTCTGGGAGTAAATATGATTGCAGATGTATTAAAAGTAATGATGGCCGGAAAAATCCGGGATAAACTTACGGTTCATAATATTTCCCTGATCAATAAAGTGTCCGGTACCATCCTTGTGATTTTTGGATTTGCCCTCATGTATGGCGCACTGGTACTGAAAAACAATGCGGGTTAATCGTTTTCAGGATATATTTACAGTGGGTTCAGTTCAAGTTCTGTACAACGTTATTTTTCCTCGTGCTTTCTTATGCCTGTACCGGGCAGGGTTCTGATTTATTGTTGCTGAAAAAGAAGAATGGCAAAACCGTCAAAACCTATACTTCCGGAATATTTATTCAATTCACAGATATCAATCAAAGAACAGTAGGCGGAACTATCTATACCATCAAAAAGGATTCTGTATATATAAACGACTATAATATCAGGCGCGGTTATACCATCTGGGGTACTTCTGTAATGGATACACTGAGCGCTTTCAAACTTCATTTTCATTACAACGACATCGTATCGATTGCGAAAGAACATAAGGGTTTTGAATTTATCCGCGACGGAACCATTTTCATTATTGGCGGCACGACCTATGCGTTACTTCATACGATCAATGCCCTAATCCAGAAAGATGCGATAAGTGGAAAAGTTCTGGCCATTTCCGGTGGCGTTATCGTAACGGGGGTGGTAATGAAATTGCTGAGAAAAAGAAGCTACCAGATGGGAAAAAAATATTCACTCAAATACATCAGTCTTACCAGATAGTTTCTTCAGACGCATTCCTGAACATTGTTAATAATTTTTCAGATCATAAAACCGTTACATACCTGAATTGATTTTATGCGGATCAATGCCTTATTTTGCATTGCTTAATAATATCCTCTGAATTGAAGAATTTCCTATCCAGACTGTGGCGAATTGTTAAACGGACTTTTATCATCCTGTTTATTGCTCAATTTGTATATATCATCCTGCTCAAATGGATAAACCCACCGATTACCATAACACAACTGGCCAGCTGGATAAGAGGCGACGGATTAAAACGAGATTATATTTCGCACGAGAATATGCCGGGATATGCGAAACTGGCCGTAATCGCTTCCGAAGATCAGATGTTCCCCGATCATAATGGTTTTGATTTCAAGAGTATTAAAAAGGCCATGGCTTATAACGAAAAGAAACCTGGTCGTGTTAAAGGGGCATCAACTATAAGTCAGCAGGTTGCTAAAAATGTATTTCTCTGGCAGGGAAGAAACTGGTTCCGCAAGGGCCTCGAAGTCTATTTTACTTTTATGATCGAGCTTATCTGGGGCAAAAAAAGGATACTGGAAGTTTATATGAATGTGGCCGAAATGGGCAAGGGCGTGTTCGGAATTGAGGCCTGTTCGAGGTATAATTTCAAAACGCCTGCAAAAAACCTGAGCCGGGCCCAGGCTGCAATGATAGCTGCCAGCCTGCCTAACCCAAAAGCTTACACGATCAGGCCGCGGTCGCGCTATGTTTCAGTACGGTATCCGTGGGTGATGCGCCAGATGAATTTCCTGGTGAAAGACCCGGACGTATTGAAAGTAATCAATTGATCCTATTCAATCTCCACAGTATAAGCGATGCTGTTCAAAGATGGAAGTCCGGCTAAACAGCTGCTGATAGCCCATCGGGCCCTGTGTCTTCCTTTTGGTACCGAAGCAGGTATCATCATATCTATCTCATTCCTGCCCTCATTGATTGCTTTGATATTCAGATTTGCTGGCAGTACTATTCCGGGATCATTGTCATGAAAATATAATACAAGCGAAACGGCAGCAGTATCGTGCAGGGTAAATGAAGCATCTTTTGAAGTCGACTCCGGAATTACAAATTCAAGCCTGGTTTTCAGATGGTGGCCCGGTGCTTTCATTTTAGACTCGCTAAAGATCCGGATCTGAGAGAAAGAAAAATAGGGATCAGCAATATGCGTAAAATATGTTCTGCGGGGATTGTGGATCGCGTCTGAAAAAAGCCAGCTGGAATCAGCAGAAACAAGGAACACTTTCTTTTGTTCAAGTCGTTGTTCGAGTGGCCAGAAATTATAATTATTTCTGCGATAGAAAATATTATTCAAAGCAAAGGAAGTATCACCTGAATAAAACCAGTATTGTGATGCGCGCTGGTAAGTATTCACAAAAACAACAGGGTTTCCGGCGGCCTTCTCTTTTACAGTCTTTGCCCAAATCCGGTTCTTATGAAATTCATCTTTTTTAATCCATTTCACAGGTGAAATATCCAATAACATATAAACCCTTGCGGCAAGAATAATAACCAGTGAAGGGATCATCAGCCGGTAGATCCAGCGGGCTGCTGCAGGTTTGTTGTTCAGGTACTGGTGCGCGAGTACAATAACGGACACGAAGGCAGGCACGGTCCAGTTGGCTTCAGAGCGTCCTTTAAAAGTGCTTACAAAAAACAGCAGGTATACGCCGGCGAAAGTCCAGCGCATCGCTTTTTCAACAGCCGACACGGGTTTATATTTTGCCGCAGCCCATAACATCAGCCACCCGATCAGCGGACCTGCAAGCAGAATCTGACCAATCAGATATTCTGTTGTGAACCCGAACTGATAGTCCGTCGCATTTCTTTCAAACAAATGGTACTGAACTGAAATAAAATCATGCTGGAATTGCCAGATAAGGTGCGGGGAAAAAAGGGTAAGGGCTCCTAAACCGGCAATCCAGGTATAAATGTTTTTTAATAAGCGCAGGTTGGAAAGCAGGGTGAAAAAGATTACAAGAACTGCGTGATATTTACTGTAGAGCATCAACGCCGTGATAAGTGCCAGAAGCAGCGCTGAATAAATATGGGGAGCATTAGTAAATTTCCTGTAGGCAAGAAAAAAGAGTGCAATGAAAAATAACAGTGGTACATCAGGAACTGCGATGATGCTTCCGATCTGTAATAATCCCATGCTTAAAACAATTGCATAAAAGAGGCGGTCGTTCTTTTTTTCAATCAGGCTGTCGATAGCGACAATGGCTGATGTACTCATCGCAACTACCATTAACCGCACACCTGATTCGTTTGCAAAAAGAAAATAACCCGAACGGATAAGTACAGCGATCATCGGGGGATGGTCAAAATAACCCCAATCAGGAAAGCGGGAATAAACCCAGTAATAGGCTTCGTCGTCAAGAAGTCCTGTTCCTGTAGCCTGAACGAGGCTCATCAAAGCCCACAAAAAATAGAAAACAAATTTTTGATTTTTCCGGAGAAATGAAACTGTGGACATTCTTCCTGTTTTAAAGTGAATTGTTCCCGGCTTGCTGATTCATTAACCGGTTCACAGAATCAATTGCTGACAGAAGCCTTTCCTCATAGTTTCCGCTAATGATTGCCCAGGGAGTCTGCTGATTGATCATAATATCCTCGTACATGCGATACAGGCGCTCTCTTGTAACAAGGTAAGGATATTCTCTTAGTTTATCTTTCTGCCAGGGCAGATCGACATTGCACAAAAGATAAAGATCATATTTACGCTGAACGATCTGATCAAGTATCCAGAGATGGCATTTCTGAACTACAAACGCACACCAGACTTTCATCACATACATATCTGTGTCGATAAACAATAAGTTAATGCTGGTCTCCGGATCTTTCAAATATTCAGCGGCTACTTCTTCAGCATATGCTTCTTCGCCGGCAAGCTGCCCCTTCGCGATTGTCAGCAGGTCATCAAATGAGTAATTCATTCCATGGCTCAACAAGTAGGCGCGCGCATATTCCGGACACCATTTTGTTTTAAAATGTTCCGCAAGTTGTGTGCAGAGTGTGCTCTTGCCTGTTGATTCAGGCCCGATAATTACAACTTTGAGAGGCGCTGCCGGGCTGCTTTTTCTTTCCATTCTTTTAAAAAATA
>JAATGW010000585.1 GCA_015654495.1 Chitinophagales bacterium | reverse complement strand
TCCATGCCTCCGCCTGTGGCCACTTTTTCGCTATCCAAAACAAGTCAAGCAAAGCGGTTTGGTATAGCGGAACAATCTTTTTAGTTGTATTTATTGATAATTCAGCAAAATAAACGGGCAGTTTTTCTATTTGCAAAACCCAAAAATGATCAGGCTGCCTGGTGGCCGAAAGGGCGCGGAGTACAGACAGCAATTGCTCGATAACGGGCAGGCTGATGTTTTGCGTAACAAGTCCGAATATTTTTTCAGTGACTTCCGGCGGGTAAAAGTGAATTAGTTTTATCCAATGACTGCTATCGATCCTGGCGAAATAGAATTGACGGAGTTGATTATTCAGCCTCAAAAAAAATGTTTCATCTTTTCTGTTTATTATCCAATCGGCAACGGCATTATAGTTAGTCTCTTTATCAGCTGTGGGATCGTCTGATCCGGTTGTTAATATAAGTTCTATTGCTGAAATTTCCTTATCGGTTAATTGTTGTGGGTTTTTATTGAAATAGTCAATCCAACTCAGTTTACTTTGCGTGTTTTGCAACGGGAGCAATTGTGCATTTGTCTCAGGCGACCATATCATTACTGCGCCATAATGATACCAGTGCATCAGGTCCGGCCCGTAGTTGCCCATATAGCCTGTTGATTCCTTCATTATAGGGTCATCGTCTTTTAAATCAAACGAAGCTATAAGGTCGTCTTCTTCAAAACTTACATTGCTCAAAAAGGGAATATTGTTTTCCAGCCAGTGTTCAATGTATAACTGCTCATCATAAACTTCGTCCATTTCTGCATCTTCATCGCCATCGTCACCATAATATCCGCCGCCATCCTCCGGCGAACCCGACAGGTAAGAAGTTACCAGGCACATTTTTGCATAACTCCCCGCTTTTTGTGCTGCCCTCCGAATAACCTCTGCTTTAGTACGGTCGTTTAGTTTTAGTTGGTCTTCCGAAAAATTTTCCGGTGTGTACTGATGTCCCAACAGTATGATATTCGGTTTTGTATTACCTCCCTGTCGCTGTTTTGTAAATATTTCAGCCAGTTTCGCTATATTAGTTTCAAGAGATGTCAGTTGGATTTTATTAGTAGATTTTTGCTGAATAAGATTGTACACAAGGCAGATCCTGTATCCCGATCTAAGCGGTTTTACTTCGTGATCGCAGTCTGCATAAAAAGCAGCAAAGTCAATTTTATAATCACCTGAATTTTCGGAAAAACTGGCAATTTCTTCCACACCTCCAAAGCGCACTACCAACTCGCCACCTGTATGCCTGGATGGCAATCCTATTACCAGCGTACCAAACATCCCTTTTTCCTTTTCAGAATCTTTATGGGGAAGAAAAAAATCACCTTTTTCATAGATAAGCATCTTGTACAAATTCGCCAAAATGGTATAATGCTCCAAACCCAATTCAGGCTTAATATCCCTTATTATTTTATCTAATAATCCTGCCCAGCGACTGCCCTTAAATGTTAGTCTATCGGCATCTATTTCCCAGGCACTTCTTACGTTGTTGTCCAGAATGGTTTCGCTGCCTTTGCCGAAAGCTGCCTTATGCGCAACCTGCATCAACGCTTTGGCCTGCACTTCATTTATAGGGTAAGCAATTTCGCCCACACCATCTACTTCAAGACCCGGAAACACAAATTCTGTGGTCTGTACACTTATAAACTTACCGCTGCCTTTTAAATCCTTAAGACAGTTTAAAATACTTCTTTTAAAATTATCCATAAATAAAACTTAGTGCTGCAGAAACCGAAAATTTTCACGAAAGATATGGTTAGTAAAAATAATGACCCCGGTACTTTGATATTGAATTAATCAGAAAAAATCTTCGCTACGGGAACTGAAAGCACAGGGCTTCTTCTTTATAGTCCGTGAATGTGCTGTTGCAGATCCGTGCGGGCAACCTAAGGTCCCATTGAGTCATCCCAGGTAAGTTTCCTTTAGATAAATTTAGAATGATGAACTGGAAGCAAGTTTTTAAATCCTCTGCCCGAACTGTAGTGAGATGATTCTATGTTGTACTAATTCCAGGCTACAGAAAAATTTGAAAGCAAATCACAACAATATGATTGATCTGTATTAATAGCATTTGACTAATTGTAAGAGATGATAGGCCTTCATATTCAGAATACTGTATCATCTGGTAAGAAACCCAAGGCACACTGATCATCTTAGCATATAGATTCAAATGATTCAGCATTTTCAGACATATAGATATATCTAGCTGTGAACAATATGCTGTCAACAGCAGACACGGAATCTTTTCTGATGCGGTGACCACTTCTCGATGAACAGCTAAAGAATGGTATAATAAACAGCAGAATCATTAATATGAATCACATTTAAAGGTTTTCACATATTCATTTGGTACATAAAGGGCATTACATGTACACGCACCCATTGGAATACTTGTCGGTGTAAATGATACCTTTTTTCTACCATGTAATAAAGCATTTGCATGTTGGCAGGAATCATTATACCTGGTAAACTCACGTATAGCCCAGGAGCTATGAATAGGACAACTCTCAATATTTTCTTTATTCTGATTACAGGCAGAAAAAGGTGTGATAAATAACAAAGCGATAGTATGTAATACCAGTATCTTGAACTGCTTCATAAGCTTTACTTTGGTCGATTTAAAATGTTATTACAAAGAAATGAGTTGCTATTAATTCAAGCTACAGAGAAATTTGAATCAAATAAATAGCATTGCCCTTCTTCCCAGTAAATCAAGTGCGCATTTACAACCATCCTAATCGGTGGGTTAGTAACTAACTACGACGCAGCTGCTTTTTTGATGCTCCAGGCACTTTCTTTTTAACATCGTTCGAAACCTTTTTTGCAACCCCCTTCTTAGCCGTTTTTGCTTGCGTACGATAGCTTCCGCTGGAACTCCGCGATGCGTTACGCTTTGCAGTAATTGTAACCGCTGACTTTTTACTCAATTCAACCGACAGGCTACTTACAACCTGTTCGAGTTCTTTTATTTTATTTGCTGACTCATTATCAATGGCGGGCATTATATCAAGACTCTTAAAAAAATAATAGAACAGCCCCTTTGTCCGGATGCCCATCTCTTTATGACCATTGATCATTGCTGAAAGATCTGATTTGCTAATCCCCGTTGCTTCTACAATTCCCTTTAACCCTAATTTCCTGCGGTTCATCTGATCCTGTACCCATTCCGGACTAACAATTTCAGAAGGTGCTTCAGAATAAGGTGCCGTGTTTACAATCAACTTCTTATTGAAATCAGGCTTAAGAGCATAAACTTCCCGGGAGATTTCTTCCAATTGTTTTCGATCCAGGTAAACACCATTTGGTGCGCGGGTCTGACGAACAGCGACAACCAATTCCTGTTCATTTTCCCGCACTTCGGAAAAATATATACGGGAATGCCGTTTGTGCAGTTCAATTGCTTTGTCGAATCTGGTTGTAGACATAATTTTTATTTTCATTTTCAGATAAAAAGAAGGAACTATTACTCCGTCCATATCATTTTCTTAGTTCGAAGATTATAAATACAATCCTGATCGTGTAAGATCATCAGCGAGATCGCAATCTGATCATTTGGTTCAACGATACTTGCATCGAATTGGAAAATGCCATTAACGTTTCTATATCCGCCTATGATCCGGTTATGGCTCATGGCGAAATCAACAACTTCAATCAAACCCTGCCTTCCGAATTTATTCTGTGTGAAACGGTTTGCAATTACCCAGCCGTTTGTTACATGTTCGAATGATGGCAGGTAGATGGTAAAACCTTCAGCATTTTTCTCAGCAATTTGGAGAATCTGATCGATCATTTTTCGGCGTCCGTTTTTATCCAGTTGACTGCTGCAATAGTGAATCGAAGATAAGATAAAAGTTTGAATTATTCAAACTTTATAAAACATTTTCTTTCATTGATCCTCTGTAAATGATCTCCGGACAGCCACAATCGGGGCTTCACTCGAATTAACGGTCACGACCCATCTAACGGAGGCACCGGCGGCATTTCTGAATCAAATCAATTTATGTCACCCGAATAAATTTTTCGGCTGCTGCAGAATATTATTTGTTAATTGTTTAAGGGATAGAAAATCTTCAATTTAAAGCCTGCACACAGTAAGCTGAAATCAGATTCAATTAATGGAAAGAAGATTTTGGTTGTTGTGAACATAGCCTACATAAGAATTTGAATGCAAATCACAACAAAGGATCAATAGTAAACACCCTGTATACTAATTTCTGCTGTTTCCCTGCTTAACTCTTTCCACATACTTGCAAAACGGCCAAAACTGTAACACAGAAGAATTCAATCTTATATTTTTGTAGCTGTTATTGTTACTGCACAGCAACCAAAATTTGTGCTGTCTGTGGTCCTGTTTTATAGCCGTTTCTGTTTCTGTTCCTGTTTCTCTTTCTCTTGCTCTCTCTTTCTCTCGGTTTATTGCAAATCGGCCATTAATGGTTATCTTTTGCAATCAATAAAGTGCTGGTTGACCACCGCCGATTAGTTGTCGAATAACCAGACTGCACAATTTTAAACAGGTATATATCAAAACGATTGTTATGAACAGAAGATTCTTTTTAGGCAATACTGCCGCCGGTCTCGCTGCTTCG
>JAATGW010000020.1 GCA_015654495.1 Chitinophagales bacterium | reverse complement strand
GGGCCAGGCTTCGGCGCATGACTATCTTCCGGAAAATGTTCATTCTCCTGTATTAACTTTTCACTTTTTGGTGTTGACTTTTCTTCACTCATTTAAGATGGTATTCCTGGCGCAATTCATTCAATAGTTTTTGATTGGCCATCATATAATCTTTCATTGCCAGGGTTCGGGTTGATACCAGCATTTGTTTATAGAACTGGATCATATTCACTACTTCGGCCCTGTTAAAAGAAGAAAGATTTAATATATCCGCCTTAATAAAGTCATTGCCTGCGCGATAACGGTTGATAAGTTCTATGTTATAGGCGTTTTCATCCTGCTTCCTCAGTTCATTCATCCAGCCAAAATCGTAGTGCTTTAAGTCGAACTGTTTTACAGGACTGGCAAAGAACTGGTATTCCTGATCGTTTCTGTCACGAATATTATTGATATAGGAACTTATTTCTCCAAACAGTTTTTGCAGAGAAGCGCTCTTAAAATACCTGAGCGAACCCGAACCTTTAAGCTGGTTCAGTATCCCATCTTTCGGTTCAAATGTATTGCTGGTGATAAGGTAAAAAACAACAGTATAAGACGGATAAAAATCTCTTGGTAAATTGGTTAATGAGCTATCCCGGATATAGCTGACTAAATAATCACAATCCTTTTCTTTGTCAATCCTTCCTTTTATTTTACTGGCAAATACTATGGAATCGGCATACAGTTCATCGTACAATGCTTTGGCATATTCTTTCTCCCGCTGATGTTCGATTGTGTGTTCCAGCTGATATTCCGCTAAAAAACCACAGAATACAGCCAGGAATAACATGAGAAATTCCCAAAAAAATGACTTCCAGGTTTTCTTTCCGTGTGCATGCGGGTGATGATGTACTTCCATGGAGTTTTGAGTTGAAAGTTCTGAGTCGAATGTTGAGAACGGATCGGGTCTGGAATCTGATTCATCAGGTAATGGGCCAGGCTTCGGCGCATGACTATCTTCCGGAAAATATTCATTTTCCTGCCCTGTCTTTTCGCTTTTTGCTTTTGACTTTTCTTCGCTCATTCCAGGTGGTATTCTTTTTTGATCATTCCGATCAGCGTGTTGGCCTGTTTTGCTGCAGGCTTATTAGTTTGTTCACTGATACCCAGGTTTACCACACGGTACATTTCGGTAATGTTCAGCAATTCCTGGTCCGATTCAGGCGTTCTGTTCAGAATGGCCGGCGAAGATTTTATAAACATGCCGTTTATTAGGTCAATATCCTGCGCCTTCACATGTTTCAGGTAAAAAGGGAGCATGTAATCTTTCAGGTATTCTCTTGAAACCATACACTCTTCAAGCACTTCCTGGCACATAACGTCATAATATTTCTGTAATTCCGCAGTCAGATTCGTATTCACGATATAGCGCAGCGAACCGGAAGTCTTCATTTGACTGAAAGTTGTATTGGTCAGATTCACATCGAAGTTTCTGAAAACCTGAGTAAATCCTTCTATGAGGTTTTTATCAGAGATATCCCCATGTGCCAGTAATTGTCTGATCATTTTTTCCTTCGCGAAAATGCTGTCAAAGGCTTTTTGCCGTTCACTGAAAAAAACCGAATCTTTCCTGAGGTCATTTAACAACTGCCTGGCAAATTGTTTCTCTCTTTTATGCTCGATATAGTGTTCCCTGAAATTTTCTGCGATGAATCCGAGAAATACGGCAAGGAACAGCATTAAGAACTCCAGAAGATATTCTCCCCATTTTTTTCTATGTGTCACATGATGAGGATGTTTGTGTACTTCCATGTTTTCTGTTTGAGTTTCGGTGTTCGAAGGCTGAAACCGGAATGCAGGCTTCGGATTAAAACCGGGATCTTCGGGAAAATGACCTTCGGCATTTTCCGCTTTTAGCTTATTCCTTTTTCCTTCAATATTTTCGTCAGTCATTTACCCGTATTCATTTGCTGAGCTGTAAATAATTTTTTCTGAGATCTGTTGGTACTCAGGTAAAGGATTATCCCGACGACAATGCATCCAGACACAGCAATAACCTCGCTCCATTTTGATGCGGTTAATAACCAGATCGAAAAGGCGATGCCTGCTATTGCAAGAAAATATCCATTCCTTATTCTGAAATACGGACTATCGGTTTTCTTTTGCCGGCGAAGCTGTATGAGTGAAGTACATACCATTAAATAAACCAGTATCCTCACAATAGAAGCAATGGTAAGAGCAGCAAAAAATGACCATGCAATAGAAACAGCCGCTACAATCAGGAACATGATCAGGAGGGACCATGTAGGTGTACGGTATTTGGGATGAACATAGGATAAAAATGACGGCAATTGTTTTTCCACGCTTAAAGCAAATGGCAGACGGGAACCGCTCAGCATGAGTACATTCAGCGTGCCTGTGATGGAAACAAGAGCGCCTATTGCCATTAAACTGCCTCCATCAGGACCTATGAAATGATCTGCCGCCTCAGCCAATGGTTTTTCAGATGCTGCCAAAGCCGGCAATGTGCCGATGCTTACCAGTTGGATGAGACAATAATATACAGCAACAAAAATCGCTGCGGTAATAAGTGCAAAAGGAATGTTCTTTTGCGGCTTTTCTATTTCACCTGAGTTGACAAGAATAGATTCAAAACCGCCAAATGCAAAAACAAGTAAAAGAATGGATGTTGTAAAAGATGATAATTGAATCGGTTTGCTGTTTGAAAACAATTCGCTGTTCATGCTGAATAAGCCTATGATAATAAATACAGTCAGTGGAAGGAGTTTCGCAATGGTAATAATATTGCTTACCCGCGTGGAATTTTTTACGCCGACATGATTGAGGTATCCCAGCGCGGCGCTGATCAGTACAATACAAACAACCCTTATGACCGGCTGATTGAATATTTCAGAGAAATAGGAAAAGTAAATGACCAGCAGGTTGATCAGTGTGGCATAGTTAAAGATGCGGCTCAGGATAAGCAGCCAGCCCATGATGAAAGCGGGAAACCTGCCAAATGCCTTTAGCACGTATACATACGGGCCACCGGTTTTATCAAACTGCGAAGCTACTTCTGCAAAGCATAGAATAAAAATCATGATCACCACAGCACAAACTACAAAGGCCAGCAGGCTGTAAATTCCGGATAGTGCGAAGACCTTTGAGGGCAATCCAAATATGCCTGCTCCTATAATACTATTGACGACCAGCAGTACAAGATCCCATTTGCGGATACTTTTGCTGAGTAAAATAGTTTGCTTTCCTGTTGCAGGTTCTGATCCCGTTATATCCTTTTTTCCGGTCATTGTTTATTTTGAAAATAGCTGTAAAGAAATGCCGTTGATCATATACTATTTCACATGATATTCTCTTTGCAAGTTCTACGCCTCCGGTGGAGCCTTCTGTCGACAACGCGGATG
>JAATGW010000450.1 GCA_015654495.1 Chitinophagales bacterium | reverse complement strand
TTTCTACTGCCTACTGCCTACTGCCTACTCCCTACTGCCTACCATCTAACAACTCCACCAAAAACAAAACCGCCTGCTGGCTTAAATAAGACTATCTTGTGCAAATTAACAGCTCTGCCTCTTTCACGTGATGTGAAATGAATAGTGTAACATTCTCCTGCTTATAAAATTCCCTCGTTACATTTTAAAGTTTTAGACTGCACTTTAACGTACTTGATCCTTATTGAATTTGTCATTTTAAAAACAGCTTGAGCAAAACAATGGTTGAAGTTAAAAAAGAAGGCGTATTGCTTCAGAAAACCAATCTGGATTTCGAAAGTGATGGCGTTTTAAATCCCGCTGTAATCGCGGATAGTAATGGTATTCATATTTTTTACAGGGCCGTGGGAAAGGGTAATTATTCCACTGTCGGCTATTGTAAACTAAAGAGCCCTTTAATTGTAGAAGAACGGATGACAGAACCACTCCTGTCCCGCGAATTTGGCTACGAATCGCATGGAGTGGAAGATCCGCGTGTTACAAAAATTGATGATTTATACTACCTCACCTATACTGCTTATGACGGAGTAAATGCCCTGGGGGCTTTAGCGGTTTCAAAAGACCTTAAGCATTTCGATAAGCTTGGATTGATTGTGCCGCAGATGAGTTACGAGGCGTTCAGTAATCTTACAGAATCAAACAAAGAAATTAATGCAAAATACCTGCGGTTCAATATTCACGGTGGCATCCATAAACATGAAGGCAAAGAGGTTCTTTTATGGGATAAGAATGTAATTTTTTTTCCGAGAAGAATAAATGGCAAACTGCATTTCCTTCACAGAGTCAAGCCTGATATTCAGATCGTAGCAGTACATGATTTGTCTGAACTCACCCCGGAATTCTGGGAGCATTATTTTCTTAATCTGAATGAAGGCATTGTACTCACATCCAAATATCCGCATGAAGTTAGTTATATCGGCGGCGGTTGCCCTCCGATTGAAACAGAATATGGTTGGTTATTGATTTATCATGGTGTATATGATACCATTGGCGGATATGTTTATACCGCCTGTGCGGCACTGCTTGATCTGCAGAATCCGCAAAAAGAAATTGCACGTCTCCCATATTCTTTGTTTGAACCTGAATACGATTGGGAACTGGCTGGAGAAGTAAATAATGTTTGTTTCCCTACCGGAACCCTGTTAACAGGAGATGTGCTATATATCTATTATGGAGCCGCTGATGAGCAGATTGCATGTGCGTCAGTCAGTATTTCAGCATTAATAAAAGAGTTATTAGTTAATTCCATTGAAAATGAAAATTGAAAACAGTTTAAATAGTCCTTTGCCAGAGATTTTAGTGATCACTTCATATCCTCCGAGGGAATGTGGTATAGCTACTTATTCACATGATTTAATAAAAGCATTAAAAAATAAATTCAGCAATTCCTTTAGTATAAAAGTTTGCGCGCTGGAATCGGAAAATGAGAATCATGATTATGCAGGTGAGGCAAAGTATTTATTGAATGTGGATGAGCCGGACGCATTTTTAAGTCTGGTAAAAAGCATAAACGAAAGCATAGAGACCTGCCTGGTTCTGATCCAGCATGAATTCGGTTTTTTTGAAAAAAAGAATGATGAATTTATGCAGTTTCTGCTGGCACTCAGAAAACCTGTTGCGATGGCTTTTCATACGGTGCTGCCGCGGCCCGATGAAATACTTAAGGAAAGAGTTCAGCAAATAGCCGGCTTGTCTGATTCAATTATTGTGATGACGGAATCCTCTGCAGCAATTTTGACAGGTGACTATGGAATTAAGAAGGAAATGATTACGGTAATACCTCACGGAACACACCTGGTACCACACCTGGATAATCAGTTTCTCAAGACCAAATACCAGTTACAGGGAAAGAAAGTGCTCTCCACTTTCGGGCTGTTAAATTCAGGGAAAAGTATTGAAACTACTTTAAATGCACTTCCCTCAGTAGTTAAATCAAATCCTGATCTGTTGTTCCTGATAATTGGTAAAACTCATCCTTCCGTTCTTAAAAAAGAAGGGGAAAAATACCGGCAGATGCTGGAGGCGAAAGTTATTGAATTGGGATTGCAGCCCTATGTAAAATTTATTAACCAGTTTGTACCTCTGCCGGACCTGCTGGAATACCTGCAGCTTACCGATATCTATTTATTTACTTCAAAAGATCCAAATCAGGCAGTAAGCGGCACTTTTTCCTACGCGATCAGTTGCGGCTGTCCGATAATTTCTACTCCGATTCCACATGCACGTGAAGTGCTGAAAAATGATGCGGGTATTATTTTCGATTTTGAAAATTCGGAGCAGTTAAGTGAAGCCATACTCTCTTTGCTGGCGAATAAAGAATTGAGAAAAAACATTTCTTCCAACGGTTTGCACCGTATGGCTTCAACGGCCTGGGAAAATTCCGCAATTGCGCACGCAATATTATTTGAAAAGATCCGGGATGATGCTGTTTTGCTGAAATACAATATACCAGCTATAAATCTCGACCACATAAAAAAACTCACAATAGAATTCGGAATGGTCCAGTTTTCGAAGATTAATCATCCCGATTTAAGTTCCGGGTATACTTTGGATGATAACGCGCGGGCCCTGGTTGCTATGTGTCGCCATTTCGAACTAACAGGGGATCCAACCACACTCGAATATATCAGGACCTATCTTGATTTTGTACAATTCTGTCAGCAGCCGCGGGGAAATTTTTTGAACTATGTAAATGAAAAGAAACAATTCACTGAACAGAATAACAACACCAACCTCGAGGATTCAAACGGAAGAGCCATATGGGCCCTGGGATATATGCTTTCCCTGAGCAGGTTATTTTCTGCTGAAATTGTTTCGCAGGCTGAATCTGTTATGCAGAAAGCGTTGCTGATTGTTGATAAAATACATTCCACAAGAGCTATGGCTTTTGCAATTAAAGGATTGTACTATCATAATTCTATAAAATCCTCAGAACTGGATAAACTGCTGATAAAAGAATTTGCAGACAGGCTGGTGCAGATGTACAGGCATGAATATAATAATGAATGGTACTGGTTCGAAAGTTACCTCACCTACGCCAACAGTATTTTGCCTGAAGCAATGTTGTGCGCTTGGCTTGTTAGCGGCGACAAAACCTATAAGGAAATAGCAGCGAAGAGTTTTGATTTTCTCCTGGGAAAAATCTTTGTAGATAACAGCATAAAAGTTATTTCAAACAAAGGCTGGTTGTACAAAAAAGATCCTCTCGCGCCTTCAAAAGCCGGCGGTGAACAGCCGATTGATATTGCCTATACAATTATGGCGCTGAAAAAATTCTATGATGTATTTAAGGATGAAGAATACAAGACCAATATGGAAAATGCATTTAATTGGTTTTTGGGAAACAATCATCTGCACCAGATTATGTACAATCCCTGTACCGGTGGATGTTACGACGGGCTTGAGGAATATTATGTGAACCTTAACCAGGGTGCCGAATCAACTGTAAGTTACCTCCTGGCCAGGTTAACAGTTGATCCGGGATCCACAGATAGAATCAATAATGGTCTGAATGTAAACCGGCAACAGGAAGTTTTAATTAAGCCTATAAAATCAACCAGGAGAAAGACAAGGATCGTTTAGTATTTAATACAGTAAAAAATAAACTTATGAATCCCTTAAAAGTTTTATTCATTGCTACTTCGCATAATAAAATGGGCGACACTACTGCAAAAACAGGCGCCTGGCTTGAAGAAATTTCGATTCCTTATTATGCTTTTAAAGAAGCAGGAGCAGAAATGACGATTGCTTCGCCAAAGGGAGGCCTTGTTCCGCTGGACCCCAAAAGCCAGTCGGTTATTCTTTCCACTTTCAGCACCAAACGTTTTATGAAAGATGAGGAAGCTATTAAATTTTTATCCAATTCTTTTCTGCTTGAAAACATGAATGCCGCCGACTTTGATGTAGTATACATAACCGGAGGACACGGACCAATGTGGGATCTTGCTGACAATGAAAAATTAAATCAGCTGCTGGAAGCATTTAATCAAAGCAAGAAACCCATCGGTGCAATATGTCATGGTGTGGTTTCACTACTGGCATTAAAAGATAGCAATGGCGAACTCCTGATTAAGGGAAAAAAGCTCACCGGCTTCAGCAATACAGAAGAGGGATCAGCCGGGCTCACGGCAACAGTGCCATTTTTACTGGAAACGAAATTGATTTCCCTTGGAGCTCTGTACAGCAAGGCTGAAAACTATATGGGTCATGTTGTAGAAGATAGAAATATCATCACAGGGCAGAATTCTGCTTCATCAAATGGAGTAGTACAAAAAATATTTGCGGTATTAAAATATAATAAATTCAGGACAACACTTCTTCAGCCCAGTCTTAATTAATGCAGAGGCGCCGGATCATTTCAACCAAAATTCATGAAACAGTATAACAAGTTCTTAATTCATCCAACCGATCTTTTTAATCGGGATAATTTCCTGCCTGTTACAGACGAAGTATTGATGATAAAAGAAAGAACAGCAAATCTCCCTGCTTTTTTTAAGGCCGAGATCCTTATCTCTTTCCTGAAAGAACATACCCTGCAGAATGACTGGATAAAGGCCAATCCTTCCTTAACAGACCTCGTTACGTCCGGCTCATTATTCCAGGGTAGTATTGAATCTTTGTTTGAATCGAGCCAGAACAATCCGGTTTTCAGGCAAACTCTCGAAGGCTATTTGCAGGAAAATTTTGAAGCGCCCACCCTTTAGGTTTAACGTTTAACGTTCAACGTTGAACGTCATGTCACCGGGGCATAATATTTTTGTATTCCAGTTTATGCCTAAAGAAGTCCAGCTTTCAGCCGATCATCTTCATGATGGATTTGTACATATACGTGGTGCCTGTGAGCATAATTTAAAAAATGTCTCTCTTAAGATTCCACGAAATGCCCTGGTAGTATTTACCGGAGTATCGGGTTCTGGAAAATCATCCCTTGCATTCGGAACATTGTATGCGGAAGCGCAGCGCAGGTATCTCGAATCTGTGTCTCCCTATGCCCGCAGGCTCTTTCATCAGATGCCCGTACCCGTGGTTGACAGCATCGAAGGCCTTCCACCAGCCATAGCCTTACAGCAACAACGTGGCTCACCAACAACAAGATCTTCGGTCGGTTCCGTTACTACTTTGTCAAATTTGTTGCGGATGTTGTATTCGCGCGCTGGTAATTATCCGAAGGGACAACCGCTCCTGTATGCAGAGTCATTTTCTCCCAATACCCCGGAAGGCGCATGTCCTCAATGCCATGGGCTTGGTCGTGTATATGAAGTGACAGAAAAGTCGATGGTTCCGGACGACAACCTCACTATCCGTGAACGCGCTATAGCTGCGTGGCCATCGGCATGGCAGGGTCAAAACCTGAGGGATATCTTAACTACACTCGGTTATGATGTGGATATTCCATGGAAAAAAATGTCAAAGAAAGACCGGGACTGGATTCTTTTTACTGATGAACAACCTACTGTTCCTGTATACGCAGGGTTTAACCGCGAAGAAGTGCAACACGCCATCAAACGGAAAATGGAACCCAGTTATATGGGAACCTTTACCGGCGCAAGAAAATATGTGTTGCACACTTTTGCAAATACCCAGAGTGCTTTGATGAAGAAAAGGGTTTCTCAGTATATGATCGGTAGTGAATGCCCTATGTGCAAAGGTAAACGACTCCGGCGGGAATCTTTATCGGTAACATTTGCCGGTTTAAATATTGCTGATCTGTCGCGACTTCCACTAAAACAGATATTGAAAATTTTTGTTCCTTATGCAGATGGAACAGCCATAACCGGAAAACAGGTAAAGGAACACCAGGAGAAAGTTATAGTGACACAGCGCATTGCTGAAGACCTGATAGCAAGACTGAAAGTTTTACATGATCTGGGCCTGGGCTATCTTTCACCTGAGCGCAGTACACCCAGCTTATCTCCGGGCGAGTTGCAAAGACTAAGATTGGCTACCCAGGTACATTCAAATCTATTCGGCGTGGTATATGTATTGGATG
This sequence comes from Chitinophagales bacterium, assembly GCA_015654495.1. GTDB lineage: Bacteria > Bacteroidota > Bacteroidia > Chitinophagales > Chitinophagaceae > Pollutibacter. The sequence goes on along the minus strand of JAATGW010000450.1, from coordinate 351 downwards.
AGCCTTCGGCAGGACTACATCCGGCAGACACTGAATCGCTGATCAAGGTTCTTGACCTGCTGAAAGCATCAGGCAATTCGCTTTTTGTTGTGGAACATGAACCCGATGTTATCCGCCATGCCGACTGGATTATTGATGTGGGTCCGGCGGCCGGTGAAAAAGGCGGAGAGATTTTATATAGCGGACCGATTGAAGGGTTGAAAAAAATAACCACCTCAAAAACAAGCCATCATATTTTTAATGATCACCCATTTCCTTCAGCGATTGCACGCAGGCCAAATGGATGGCTCAAACTGAAAGGTGTAACCCGCAACAATCTCCGGAATTTTGACATTGATTTACCACTGGGCG
>JAATGW010000404.1 GCA_015654495.1 Chitinophagales bacterium | reverse complement strand
ATAAAGATTTCCAAAAGGAAACGGAATAAAAGCAGGCCTTGTGCGCTGGCTGGTGTTTATGCCGTAATCTTTTGGAAACCCGCAGGCTTGTTTAAGGGTTGGCTTAAATTTCCCAACCATTTAACCTGATAAACATTGAATTAAAAAAGCTGTCCTTACAAGCGCATCCTGATCCAGATCCCGGCTTCTTTATTTTCCTATTTTATAATATTCTCGAAATTATATTTTTGATAACGGCTAAGTTTTCTTTTTTCTTTATGAAGACCGTATAGTTCATTTTTCATTTGTACTTTAAGCCATAGCTCAGGAGTTGTATGAAAGAAATAACTAAACTTCATTGCAAGGTCTGTATTGAATTTTCTGTCGCCTGAAACATATTTTTTCAGGTTCCCATCGGTGGTGTCAATATGAGCAGCAAATTTTTTAAATGTAAGGTTAAGTACACTTAAATATGCCTTCAGAAAATCGTCAATAGTATATTGTTTGAATTCTGTTCCACTCTTTTCAACATATTCCTCCATTTTATATTTAATGGCAACCAATTCATTTTTTTGTTTTTGTATAGTAGAACGTTCAGCAGACTTTTGTTTGATAAGTTCCTGCATTTTGGCAACCTTATCTTTAGTCCATTCTTTGCCTTCCGGGAGTCCGATTTCCAATTTGAAATCTGCCTCTTTATTTTTAGAAAGTGTTGCCATAGCGATTTATTTATACGATTTTAAAACAATTAACAGATTTACTGAGCAGCAATGTCATCTGAGTCAGATTCCCGGTTCAAATATTCATCGATGAGTTTGTGACCAGCCTCATCTAAAATATACATAGTTGTTTCATCTACCTTAACCGCCCCATATTTTCGACTATATACTGCCATTAATTTGATCTGATCCTCTTGCCTTTCCTCACTCACATCAAAAGTGAGCCACCCCTTATAATCCCCGGTTCCTTTAATCAGGCTCTGTTTAAAGGCAAAAGCGATTAAGCAGCCGGCTACATAATCATAGGTCTTAGGTTTCTTTTTATTGTGAGGCGCCACTTCAACAAAGGCCATATAAGGGATTTTTTTATCGACCAGCTGAAAGATCAGGCTACCTTCAATAATGTCTGGAGTTTCATCAGAAACCAATACATAGGCGGTCGCATTCGCAAGCCTTCGGACTTGCTTGTCAAAATTAAACGTCCACCCATTCTGCATTGATGGTAACCTGATTGCCAGTTCAGTTCGGATGGTACCTCCTACCAGTTTTCCATTCTCTACTCTCAAAATCCTGACCTTCATCTCCCGATATTAATTGCCATAAACGTAAAGGTAATAATAATTATACATTTTGTACAATTTACGACTAAAATTATACGAAATGTACACCTTTTTTTGAACGGGAAACAGCTCTCTGTTTCAGCTCTCTGTTTCAGTTTTCTGTTCCTGTTTCTTCTCTTTCAACCGGTGAAAAATAATTTACCCGGGAGAAATCAATTCCCATTTTTTAGAGTCGATTTGAAGCCGGGACCTTGTGCTAAACTTCCGGCTGGAACATCATTGTAAAACTCCCGCCTCTGATGCAAGCTGTATACGTTGGATACTTGCGAAAAAACGTTCAAAATAAAAAGCAAGTACGGTTTAGAGACGCGTGAGAGCTGTTCATCAACGACACCCAAAATCTGAAAATTATTATAAGTTGCAGCCTATGTCAATACAAATAACCATGTGCATGAAAATGAAATTCATAAAAAATCTTTTTTTAATCACTTTACTGCTAACATTTCCTGCAATCTCAACCTTTGCTACCTGGTCAATCATTGTAACAAACCCTAAAACAAAAGAAATAGGCATTGCCGGTGCCTCCTATACGCCCAATGTTTACGGCATTGGTGCTGCCGCTCCTGGAAAAGGCGCAATAATAGTGCAGGCGAATTCCAATGGATTTGCAAAATTGACCGGATTTCAAATGATCATGGCCGGAGTCCGTCCTGATTCAATTCTTGCAAAACTCAGGCAACCGGATTTCGATCCGGAAAATCAGCAATATGCAATTGTAAGTCTGTCCGACCCCACTCATCCCCTGACATATACAGGAACGCAAACCATTTCCTATGCAGGAAGCATTACAGGAAATGGAATCGCTGTACAGGGAAATATGTTAACCTCTGCAGATGTCATCAAGACAGTGTTTGAAGCGGCCACAAAAGCTCAGCGCGAAGGGCTGTCAATGCAGGAGATATTGATGGTTGCAATGGAGGCCGGAGCAGCAGCAGGTGGGGATAAGCGATGCGGAGAAAGAAAAGCATCGAGCGCATTTCTCACCGTTTGCAAACCGGAAGACACCAACGAATACTGGCTGAACCTGGTGTATAAGCGCGTGGATGATCACACGCCTGCGATAGCTGCTTTGCGGTTGATGTTGGAAGATTGGAAAAGAAAAGAGAAACAACGCTAACGCTCCCGCTTAAAAATCTCTTTTATCCCCAGCGCCGCTCCTATACATAATACAGTCAACACGCTCCACAACACAGTATAACTGCTTTTTTCCACAATAAATGCTCCGCCTGCCGGACCAATAATCATTGCGGTTGACCAGGTTATCGCATAGGCCGCTGCATAACGGCCACGGTTATGGGCATTGGCTCTTTTTATCACCATCGTGTTGATGAATGGTAGTGTCAGCATTTCTCCTATCGTCATTAAAATGATTGTAAGAAAGGCGATCACCATGGGTGTAATACCTGGTACCAGCAGCAAAACAAATCCGGACGCAGTGGTAAGTATGCCGGCAATGATATAATATGCCAGTGATTTCCGGTGCTGTAAATACTGCACCATCACCATTTCAAAGAGAGCAATGATGATGCCGTTCAATCCGAGGATAAAACCAATGCGTGCCTCTCCGATATGCTGCACTTCTTTCCAGTATAATGGCAACAACCGGAACACCAGGAAAAAGCAGGTAATATATACCGTTACCATCAAAAGAAACTTCAGGAAAAAAATATCTTTCCAGGGCGACATACGAAGCAGTTCTCTTTTATCCGGTTTAGCTTCCTGGTGAGCTGTTTTTTGGGGAGGGAGCAATATGAAAATTAATATGCCTACAAGAATATAGATAAACCCTTCCACCCAAAACAAGAGATGATAATCAATAGCAGCGAGTATTCCGCCAATCGTGCTGCCAAGGCCCCATCCCATATTGACGGCGAGCCGGTTCAGCGAGTAAGATTTTGTTAGATTTTCAGGAGCTGAATAAGCCGCAATGGCAGTAAAATTTGCCGGACGGAAAGCATCCGTAAGACATCCGGTTAAAACTGCGATCACACAAAGCGTATAAAAATCAGTGACCAATCCGAATAAAATAAATAAAATACCACTGATCAGTGATGTAATAATCTGAACCGGCCTGAAACCGATTTTGTCTGTCAGATATCCACCGGACGCAGACCCAGCCACTGCGCCTACGCCAAAAAGTGTGATGATCATTCCGGCATCGGCTATGCTTCTCTGTAAGATATGCGTTACATAGATACTCATAAAGACAACCGCCATCGTTCCTGATCGGTTGATTAACATTACGAGGCTCAGCAACCAGTTTTCCTTACTCAGTCCGCTGAATGCGCCTCTATATGCATTGATAACTCTTACAACCATTACTCATCTATTCTTTATTCCCGTCATGAAAATTAAATTCCGGCTCTACGGAACTGATAGTTACGAGGATCAGAAGATCAAAAAAAATTGCAGCAAACGATGCAGTATCTCCTGTATCTCTTTCCGGAAAAGAAAGCAGAATCTTAATTCCGTGAGTCATCCGGCAAACAGTACTTAGCCCTGCCTGCACCATGCACAATTATTGTTTTTTATTCCGAAGAATAAAACTCAACTTCCTTTCTTCATTTGTTCGATTGCCTTCCATCCCTCTGCTGTGATGCCCATGATCTCGGTTGCTACTCCCAGCGTCTGGTAAGTGTCAAAGTAAACCATACGTGCTATCGGGTGATCTACCTGGCCGATGAGCGTATAACCTTGTTCCTGCAAATCGCTGCTGACACGATCAAAATCCCTGACCGGTAAACGGAACGCCATATGTTGTGTACCTCCTGCAGGATATTTTGCGAGATAGTCATGAAACATACTTTGCCCGGAAAGAGGTTGTACAAGTTCGATAAAGACACCACCGTTATACGTCTGGGTGGTTAGCCATTCACCTGCTACTACATCACCATAATAGCTCATGTTCAGGTCCACTGCACGGACATGTTCCGGTTTGGGAAAGCCTGCAACGCCTAATGCACCCGAAAGAAATTTTACAGCGGCGTGAATATCAGGAACCACCCAGCCAATTTGTGCTAATTCAAGTCCCGCGATAGTGTCGTTGATATTGCTCATATCTTTTTGAAGTTCAAATTGAGAGAAATCAAAGTTAAAAGGTACAATTGCAATTTCATCGCTTCTCCCGAAGAAGTACCGGTTAACTTTATACCAATCAATTTCGAACTCCCGCTGTATTGAAACCGGACAAACAACCCGCCTCCCATCAATATAAATCACTGAAAAACAGGAGATAAGCAAAATGGCATTTTCTTGGCTGATGAAATAAGGTTCGCCGGTTTATACTTCCGGAAGACATCAATCATCACTCATGTACAGAAACTATTTCCTTATCACCTGGCGCAACCTGACAAAAAACAAACTCTATAGTTTTATCAATATAGGCGGGCTGTCTGTTGGTTTGGGCATCTGCATGCTCATTATGCTGTACGTGGCACATGAAATGAGCTTTGATCAATTTCACAATAATGCCCGCAGAATATTTTATCCTTTACTTACAATCAAAAACGGTGAGAAGGAAATAACTGTCGACAGGATGAGTTATGAAACCGGGCCAATGCTCAAAGCGGCCGATCCGGAAGTCGAGAATTACCTGCGCATTAAAGATGTAAATGAACGAAAGGTTATTGAAAATATCGCCGCTCCGGAAAAGAAATTTACTGAGAGAAATTTTGCTCTTGCAGATTCCAACTTCTTCGACTTCTTTTCATTTCACCTGATTCATGGCAACAAGGCCGAAGTCTTAATCAGGCCTTTCACTATTGTGATCTCAGAGAAAATGGCTGCAAAATATTTCGGCAGTGCAAATCCTATAGGAAACTTATTAAAATACGATGGAAAATATAATTTTGAAGTGACCGGGGTTGTTGTGAATCCACCTTCCAATTCCAGTTTGAATTATGATTTTATTGCTTCCTTGTCCAGTATCAGGGCTATGGGCGAGGAGAATCAGAGTGTCTCTGCCGGAAAAGTTGATGCAGGTCCGTTCAGAACATTCCTCCTGTTGAGAAATGCCAATAAAGTTTTGTCGACTTCCACTATTTTACAAAGACTGGCAGGGAACGATGTAGGCAAATTCAATAAATTCAATTTTTCTCTGAATGCCTTTGTCGACCGGCATAAAAATTACAGCAACACTGCCGGTATAAAGTATAGTAAGATTTTTTCCTGGGTCGCTGCATTGATCCTGTTCCTGGCATTGATCAATTATATGAGCCTGGCCACTGCACGTGCTACAATTCGTTCAAAGGAAGTGGGTGTAAGAAAGGTGCTGGGCGCCGATCGCAGCAAAATTGTGAAGCAGTTTTATATTGAATCAGGTTTGTATGCTGTAATCGCATTTTTACTGGCAACATTTCTCTTCGTTTCCTTACGTCCTGCTTTTTATAACCTGCTCCAGCTAAATGTGGATGACAGTTTTGTTCGAAGCCCCTATGCGCTGGGCATATTTGCCGGTCTTTTTATTATTACAGTTTTTATTTCCGGCAGCTATCCTTCACTGGTATTGTCGGCCTTCAATCCGGTTTCAGTTTTATACGGCAGACTCAGCACACAGAAAGGCGGTGCGTTTGTGCGGAAGTTTTTCACCGTACTGCAGTTCACTATCGCCGTTGCGCTGATTATTTCAAGCATCATTATCTACCGCCAGCTGGATTTTCTCAGGCATATGGATACGGGTATGAATCGCGAGCATATCGTAATGATTCCTTATCAGAAAAATATCAGTGAACATTATCTCGCATTTAAGAGATCTGTAGAAAATACAAAGGGCGTCGAAATGGTATCGATGGCAGCTGCTCCTTTGTATGGTGGTATTGATATGACATCTGCCAGATTCGGAAATTCCAATGAAACTTTTCTTGTGTCCCAGATGTATGTTGACCAGCGTTTTTTTAAAATGTTTGGCATGCAATGGAAAATACTTCCAGCTGACGAAAATCAAACTACAGGAGCTAAACAAATTGTTGTAAATGAATCCATGTCCCGCAAACTAGGACTGCCTGAAAATCCAATTGGCCAGCAGATCATCCTGGGGAGCGACACAATGAAGGTCGCGGGGGTGCTGAAGGATTTCAATTTCAGTTCCCTGCATTACAAGATAGATCCGCTGTGTTTAGTAGTATTGCATGATACGAATCCGCTTTGGTACGCCGATAACGGGGATTGTCTTTTTGTAAAAACAAATCCTCATATAAATATTCCTACCCTTCTTGAATCCATCGGCAATATTTATAACCGTATGGATAAACAGACGCCATTCGAATATCGTTTTGTAGATGATGCCTTTGATGCGCAATACAGAGCGGAAAATAACCTGGCCAAAATATTTGCTGTTTTTACAATGATCACCGTTTTTATTGCATGCCTGGGATTGTTCGGTCTCGCTGCATTTTCAGCTTCCCAACGAAAAAAGGAAATTGGAATCCGGAAAGTGCTGGGAGCAGATGTTTCAGGTATTGTCACCAGCATGGGAATGAATTTTATCAGGCCGGTTATTGTATCCATCATTATAGCCATCCCGCTTGCCTGGATCTTTTTGCATCAATGGCTTCAGGATTTTGCTTTTCATATCACGATCAATGGCTGGATATTTTTGATATCCGGACTAACAGTTTTGTTGATAGCGATGGCTACCGTTAGCTTCCATGCAATAAAAGCTGCACTTGCTAATCCGGTGAACAGCCTTCGAACGGAGTAATTTTTAATCCCGAATTATTATTTCAGCTAGCTTCCTGAAATTTTAAAAGGAAATTGAAAGGAGTGAAATTAAGCGTACTCATCGATATTTCTGCTCCACCATTAATTTTAGTCAGGTTTTTTCCGACTTAATCTTGTTTTGGTATAGTCCATAAATCACATATCCGGGTCTGCCATTTTTAAATGCATTTTCGCTACCCATCTTTGTGAATGAAGCCAACTATTTTCATGGAATTCTCCTTTCCCGCAATAATTGAAGTTCCAATGCCGCGTTTTGCAACGGTTAAAAAGTAAGTTTTATACAAAAAGTCAATTCCGTTCTATTTCTCCTCGGGGTCTTAACCGAGATTAACCGGATGAAACAAACCCCTGCACAAATATTTTTCCGTTTTCTGAAATTCGGTCTCCTGGCATTTGGTGGCCCTGTGGCGCAAATCGCGATGATTAAAAAAGAATTAGTTGAAGATGAGAAATGGGTAACGAAAGAACAGTTTAACCGCGCACTTGCTCTGTACCAGGTATTGCCAGGCCCTGAAGCCCACGAACTTTGTGTTTATTTTGGTATGAAAGCAGGAGGACGGCTTGGTGGATTTCTTGCGGGACTTGCTTTTATGTTGCCGGGATTTTTGCTCATGCTATTACTTACCTGGATATATGTTAAGTTCGGTATAAAAAGCCTCTTAGTAAAAGTGGTTTTCGCAGGCATTCAATCCGCTGTAATTGCGATGATTGTTTTTGCAGTGTACAGGATCGGCAAACATATTGTCATCAATTATAGATTATGGTGTATAGCCATTGCTTGTGGAGTAGTTTTTTTGGCGGGTGTTCATTTTATAATTGTCTTATTAATCGCAGGTGCCACCTATACCTGCTGGCAGAAGGAAAACAAGATATTGGTTTTGGCTCTTGCAATTATTTTGGCAACTATTGGCGTTGCAGCTGTTTATGCCAATCGATTTGAAATCAGAAATGAAACTTCCACGCGGACCATTCAAACTGTAAATAAGGGTCGGAATTTAACACAGGTTTTTGCAACCGGTCTTAAGGGCGGGTTACTCACTTTTGGCGGCGCTTATACAGCTATTCCTTTTATTCAGGAAGATGCAGTGATAAAAAATAAGTGGATGACCAACGAACAGTTCCTTGATGGGATCGCCTTATCTGGAATATTACCGGCACCCCTTATCATATTCTCTTCGTTTGTAGGATATTTCGGGGGAGGCTGGCCAGGGGCCATATTGATCACGATAGCTATATTCCTGCCTGCTTTTTGTTTTACATTGATCGGACATTCTGTTATGGAGAAACTGGTTGCCAATACTGCCCTCCATAACTTTCTGGATGGCATAACCGCAGGTGTTGTCGGGTTAATCGCTGTTACAGCAATTAAGTTGATGGCATCCACTATTGTTACCCTGCCCGCCTTAATTATTATGCTGCTGAGCTTGTTCCTGTTGATCAGATTCAGATCAAAATATGCGGGGATGGTTGTTATCGGATTAGGTGGTCTCCTGAGTATGTTGTGGCATTATTTATCCTGATCCTGTCATTAGAATCTAAAGAAAAAACAGCAGATTTGGATTTATCAATATACCCATTTATCAAATTAATGCGTTTTAAAAAACCTTTGTAACAAAGTATAATCAATGATTGGCGGTTTTAAAAAATAGCTAGAAGTAAGTTTTTACAGCAAACTCAAATTGATTGATAAAAATCTTTTTAAACGCACTTATATTATTCTGCTCATAAAATATAAGCATAGCTTTTTTATACTCAATGGGATCGACAGTACGGAAAGAAATCGGACAGTAATTATGAGCAATTAACACCGCATTGCTGACAATCCGCGCCGTTCTTTTATTTCCATCAACAAATGCCTGGATATAGGATAACAGGGCTAATACGAGTAAAGCCTTTTCAAAAACACTTTCTTTTGAATTGACAAGGTCACACAAATTTTGCAGTGCCTCTTTTATCTGATGTTCATTGTCAAGAGGTCTGTAGTTGGTACCGGAAATGCCTACCCTATTCTGCCTTATATTGCGACTCACCCCGAGATTTTTCATTAAGATGCTATGAATATCTTCTATACGGGAAACACCCAACGGAACAACATAATCAGGATTATGAATTACAAATTCAATAGCTTCCTTATGGTTCAATAGCATAGTTGCATCATCCTTAGGTTTTCCCTCGGCCGTTTCCTTTTCTATCAATAATCTTTCAGTTTCCAACAATGAATAGGCATTGCCTTCTATCTGGGATGATTTCCAACTCAGATCAATTGCAAGTCGTTCCATTTCTTTATTATAGGTCGTTGCATCAAGGCGGGAGATATTTTGCGTGAATTTGTTTTGAAGAAGAGTAAGTTGCTCTTTTTCCTCTGAGCTGAAAAGGTCCCGATCATGTAAAGTTGTGATTAATGAAAAATTAAATCCATCTTTTATCCTTCTTTCATCAATCTCCTTTTCAAAATAATGGTTAACATCAACAGGATATAACAGCTCGTATGCCGATCCGATTTTATACTTTGTCCCTTTTCCGCGCCCGGTGGTGACTATGTAATTGTCATTCACCAACTCAGCCAGCACCCTCTTTATGGTTGCATAGGCTTTTGTGGTTTTAATACCCTCATGTATCTCTTTTGAAGAACGAGACTGATTTTCATTTAGATATTCCAGAATCTCATCTCTAATATTGGTCTTCATGTTTATGGCTCAAATTAAAGGGATTTAAAGCTCAAATATAGTCGAATCTGCGCTCTAAAATTGTCTACTTTGAGCTTTATCTGGTTTTAAGCTCAAATAGCCTGCATTCCGGCTCAAATTGTATTGATAATTAGCTTCAAGTTGAGGTAAATTGAGCCATATTGTTCTTTATGCCGGAAGGATTTAACCCGAAAAAAGATTAGCTGGTTAACTACACTGATGCCGGCGACTTCAATACAATCCGGAAGGTTGTACCCTTCCCGGACTCCGAATGTTTTACAAATAGTTCCCCTTTGTGATATTGATTGATTATCCTTTTGGAAAGAGTGAGACCAAGTCCCCAGCCTCTTTTCTTTGTAGTAAATCCAGGATTAAAAACCTTTGCAATATTAGCTGCGGAAATTCCTTTTCCGGTGTCAGTAATATCAATATTCACCTGCTTCTCCGTTGGCTGGATCTGTACAGTTATCCTTCCCTTTCCTTCCATGGCATCGAGAGCATTTTTCAGAATATTTTCTACAACCCATTCAAATAAAGGCGCAGAAATCTTCACAGGAATTGTTGTGTGATTACCCGAAAGAATCTGGAATTGCACTTTTTCCGGTGCCCTTTTTTTTACATAATCAACCACGCCGGGAATCACCTTCATCAGATCGTGTTCCTCGAGATGCGGTGTACTGCCGATTTTACTGAAACGGTCGGATACCAGTTTAAGCCTTCCGATATCTTTTTCCATTTCACTGAGCATCCGCATGTCTGCAGGATTTTCTTTCATCATCTCCACCCAGCCTTCCAAAGCCGATAAAGGTGTACCCAACTGGTGCGCTGTTTCCTTTGCCATACCGGCCCATAACTGATTCTGATAGGAGCGATACTGTGTACTGAGCGCAAGCAGGGTTACAATAATGAAAAGTGTTACGATCACCAGCTGAACAATGGGATAATACCTGATTTGTTTTAGAAGGATCGATTCACCATAATAATACCGGTTGAACTGTTTTCGATCTTCACTCAGATAAGTTACAATTGGCGGGTTCTTCTTATTATATTCCCTGATCAGTGATTTCAGTTTACCCGGATTGTTTAGTACTCCTGAACTATCGATATTATGATAATTAGTAATACTGTCGTATTCATTTGTTTCAATTACCGGAACTGAGTTCTGTCCGGCCATGATTAACGTAGCAAAAAGTATATCCTGTTCTGCATTTGCTTTTGCGATAAACTGCTGCGCCTCGGCCCAGGCTTCTACTTTCTGACGTTCCTGTTCAGCAAGTTGATTGGACAGGTACCTTGAATAAAAAATAGTGGCTATTACAATAACCATTGCAATCCCTGCCAGTAAGCTACGCCAGTTCCATAATTTTTACCACTTT
>JAATGW010000656.1 GCA_015654495.1 Chitinophagales bacterium | reverse complement strand
CTGCTCAAAGGTAATTTCCGCTCCATTCCATGTTTCAATCAAAACCAGGTGGTTATTTTTGGTTATTATCTTTATATACTCATCTTTTCCTGGTTCAAATTGAAACTTATAGTATCCTTCATAAGCTTTAAAATCATCATTCCTTATTAAGTCCAAATCTTGAAAATCAAAACTAAAGTCAATATTTGTCGAAATGCCTTTCATTTTAATTGATTGTGCTTTGCCTTTTTCATCCAGTGTAAACATTGCCAGGGCATCGGCATTCATAGTCTGATATTCCCATTTTATAGCAAATGTATTGGCATTATAAAAAGCCATCGGACCATTTAATTTTGGAGAACGGTAAGATTTGAACCATAATTTTTTCTCCTTTTCAAACACCTCAATTTTTCCAAACCAATTATCTTCATATATACCAATAAAGTCTTCGTTTTTTACTTTTACATTTTTTGCATATTCAACTTTTTCCCAGACTCTTTTTGTCACATTATCGCTCATATTTTTTTGGAACTGGCTCCATCCTGCTATTTTATCCGTCCAACCAAAATCGTCCAGGCCTAGATAGCTGTCTGCAATGGTACCCGAAACTGCAGAAAAAAGATTGCCACCCTCATCTGAATTGGTTAATATGACGATTCCTAAATTTAAATCCGGATACATAGTTACCTCGGATACCATTCCCGGTAAACCGCCGGTGTGCGATACTTTTAAATTTCCTTTCACGTCAGTTAACAACCAACCTAAACCATAACCGTTAAAATGAGAATTGTATCTGGGGAACCGATTTGTTTCCAAAACAGTATGTAAGCGCCACATTTCGTTGTGATTCTTCGAAGAAAATAGTGACATTTTCAGATCAGCTCCATACCTACCTCTGTTTAACTGAACGAGCATCCATTTTGACATATCCGCCACATTCGAGAATATTCCGCCAGCAGCGCTACCCATTCCTATATTCTGAGCTTCAATTGTTTTTATGGATCCGGACACTGATGAGTGCGGTGTTGCCAGGTTACGTTTGTCTTTCATCAAGCTGCCAACAAAAGTATTTTTCATTTGTAATGGCTCAATGATTCGTTTTTGGACAAATGTTTCATAACTCATACCGCTGGCTCTGGCAATTACTTCCCCTGCCACGATATAGAGTAAATTGTCATAATCATATTTGGTTCGAAAAGCAGAAACAGGTTTAAAGTATTGAAAGCTGGTCAAAACATCCTTCATGGTAAAATTGGATCCATCAGGAAAAAACATCAAATCGCCAGCACCCAATCCGAGTCCGCTGCGATGCGTTAGGAGGTCCTGAATGTTAAAGTTCTCCGTTACATAATCATTATACATTTTGAATTCAGGCAGGTGGTCTTTTACTTTATCGGTCCATTTCAGTTTGTCTTCATCCACTAAAATAGAAAGGGCCGCCGTTGTAAATGCTTTGGTATTTGATGCAATCTGAAAATTGGTGTGTTCATTGACCGTTTCTTTTGTTGTAACAGAACTAAGCCCATATCCTTTTTGGTGAATTATTTTACCATCCTTAACAATGGCTATTGATGCGCCCGCTACCTTAAACTTTACCAGGGCCTCTTCCATTAATGAATCAATTTTCTGAGATGTTAATTGAGCAAAGGTGCCGGTTGTTACAAAAAGTAGAAGGATCAGTGATATTGAAAGAGTCGCTGTTTTCTTCATAATTTTATTTTGAAATTTAGATAGCTGTATTGTTGTCCATAACCTGTTCGCTTTGCCTTGAGTATCGCGTCAGCATTTAAAAAGAAAACCGGGCAAATGCCCGCGATCTGAAAATTGACGTCAGAAGCATCAACAGGGTACAGGATTTTTTTAAATGTCTCATGAAAAAGGTACTTTTTTTTACGTAGCTAAACATACGATCGATGCTGTGGTCAGTGGTAAACTGCTTGTAAAAAGAATGTAAATGCGTGTAAAATTCTATCAATAGGGCCCTTAGAAGCCTGACAATTAAACTTTTCGCTGTAATCCCCATAGCCTTTGCCGTATTTTCTTTTTGGCTGCTTTCGTTACTGATATGTCGTAAGACCAAATAATTTACAAACGTGTAAACTTATCGGTGCGTGGCATCGGGCATGATCTGCTCCTTCGGGAACTAATGTGTCCGGATTTCCAGCCAAAAAAATCATATCAGTTTGAGCAGAATATTTTTTCGGGAAAGCGCAATCTTCAAGTTGTTAATTTCAGAATCGCACTAATTCTAAGTCGACATACCGTCAGCCAATTCAAATCAGAACCGACTGTTTTGTGCTAATTTAAAGTAAACGTTGGTCATTCCAGGCTCAGAATTGTTTCAGATCAGTGTCTAATTTTGCGCGTGAAATCCTGAATATATTTTCTCCCGATCCGGGTAAGATGCTGCAGTTGTGCATTAAAAATTACTTAATTAATGGTAATAAAAATGATAATTAGGTCTGATGAAAATTAACATGACATCCGAAGCATATATTTTGAACCCAAGGCTAGCCCTCATTTTTATTTCTGTCAGCCTTCTTTTTTTCAACTTTACTAATGCGCAGTCCGATTCCCGTTTTAAACTTTGGTACAATCAACCTGCGAACGCCAGTGTAAAAGACAGTCCCGATGGCTGGAGTAATGACCCTGAATGGCTGAAGGCCTTACCCGTTGGAAATGGTTTTCTCGGTGCAATGATCTATGGCGATGTTAACCTCGAGCGCATTCAGTTAAATGAAAAGTCACTCTGGAGCGGAAGCCCGGCAGATAATGACAACCCTGATGCTGCAAAATATCTGGATGAAATCAGAAAACTACTTTTTGCCGGCAAGTACAAGGAAGCTACAGAGTTAACCAATAAAACGCAGGTATGCAAAGGCGTTGGAAGCGGATCCGGAAACGGCGCAACAGTGCCGTTTGGATGCTTTCAGACTTTAGGTGATATCAAACTCGACTTCCACAAAACATCCGGTTATACAAATTACTATCGTGAGCTCGATTTGATAAATGGAATAGTCAGGGTGAAATACAAACAGGATGGCACAACATATACCCGCGAATCTTTTGCAAGCTATCCGGATCGCGCCCTGGTTATACGGCTCACAGCCGACAAGCCTGCGGCGATATCATTTTCGATGACTATCGACAGGCCGGAAAAATCTGATTCAAAAGCTGAGCGAAATAAACTGGTGATGGCCGGTGCATTGTCAGATGGAAAAGGCGGCGAGGGTATGAAATATAAGGTCAACGCTGTTCCTGTTCTTAACGGAGGCTCATTAACTCAGAAAGGAAATCAACTCGAAATAAAAAATGCAACAGCTGCTACGCTTATTATCACCGCAGCAACGGACTAT
>JAATGW010000254.1 GCA_015654495.1 Chitinophagales bacterium | reverse complement strand
ATGAACTGTGAACTATGAACTGTGAACTCTTACTTAATCTTCAGCAACCTGATCACTTTTCTATCGGAGCCCTGGATCACTTCGAGGAAATAAGTTCCATTTTTCCAGTTATCACCTAACTGAATCTGCTGAGTTCCGCCTTCAATTATTTTTTCCTGCATTAGCTTTCCGACTGCATCGGTTATCCGTAACCGGATTGCGGCATCATTCCGGCCCTTTATATCAAGCGTAAAATAATTTGAACTTGGATTTGGTTTTGCAGACGCACTGAACTGGCTGCCCGAAATATCGGCTGTAACGATAATTTGCCTTGTATTGCTCACATCGATCAGGTCGCCTTCAAAATAAAAGCTGTGATCTCCACGACCAGGACCCCCTGCATAGATCAGAGAATTCGGCGTCTGTAATGGTGCGAAAGAAGAAATGGTGACATCACCTCTGCCTCTTCCACCCGCATATATTTCGGAAGCTGTTCCGGTTTTCAGGTAGCCGATGAGGTTGACCAGCGAATCACCGCGCCCTTTTCCTCCCCGGTACATAATTGACGCAGGTGAAACAAGGATACTCCGGTAGGTTTGCGATGATGAATCACCTCTCCCTTTACCTCCCTTGTAAAGCGGTGCGATTTTATCATTCGGAAGTCCGGCTAAAACCCTGAATAAGAAATATCCATTTCCAATACCTCCGTTATAAACAGCTTTTGTTGCAGGATTTTCGAATACCGATAAAAAATAATTTCTGTTGTCGCCACGTCCGCTGCCACCTGCATACAGACCGGTAAGTTGGATATTTTCAAGCAACCCGGTAAGTAGAGAAACGGAACTACCTCCACCGGTACCACCGGAATAACTCAGCTGCGCCCGTGTTTGAAATTGCATGGAAAGAAGCAAAATCAAAATTCCCGGACTAAAATATGAACCCTTCATTTTACCCTGATTATTTTCGAATACACTGTTATAGGTTGTTAATCTCCTTTGTTTTATACTCCGGTTTATGGTGCGCTACGTACGCCGCGTCCACCGTTATCTACATCACGTCCACTGAATTCATATTGTGCAGAAAACCGATCAGAAATGCGGAGCCCCGTATTGTAAAAAAACCAGCTACCACCCCGGAAGCCGGATAATTTCCCATCGACTCCCGGCCACAAAGCCGCATCAGCATTCCCGTTTATTGCCAGCTGACCGTTACCGTGAGTGCCTGTAAATACAGGATTAGCACCTGCAGAAACAACACGTTCCCAGAGGTTACCACTCATTTCCATAATACCGAAAATGGTTGCGCCGGATTGTGCCCTGCTTTTTGACCCGGCTGCAAACGCTCCCACACGCACAGGTCCAGCCACACCGGCTACCACATAATGATTGGAAGACACATTCGCTCCGCCGTTTCCATAGGTTTCGTCGGCTGTACCCGGATTTTTAAGTGAAAGGATCTGTAATAGTGATTCAGTGCCCCAGGCATATTCATTGGCACCGGGAGTACCGGAACCACGACAGGCTTTTTCGAATTCCAGTTCGGTCATCGGTCTTAGTCCACTCCAATCAAAATAAGCAGTAAGATCGGCCCAGCTTAAAAAATTGCAGGCGATCCATTGTCCGTCGTTTACTTCATCATAAATTTTGTCACCGTCGAGATTACAGGCATATTCAGCAGGTTTTGTATTTGCGACACCAGGTGTTTTGATATCGATCCCGTTTCGGTTGGCATTTGTTTTACTTAATGCACCTGTTCCCGATACTGAATTTGGCAGAACAGCAGTTCTTGTTACCTGTTGTGTATATGAAAGCGTGTTGAGAAATTCTGCATATTGCCGCTGACTGATTTCGTATTTCATGCAGTAAAAAGAATTATAGCCATTAGGGAAAGCTGCGTTATTGTTGGCTATGCCTGAGGGATAACCGCTACCAATAGCCGAAGCGGTTGAAGAATTGATCGAAGTGCTTTGAAAGGCATTTGCCCCTGTTCCACCGCCTACATAAAACGATTGACCGCCCGGAACAAATACCATTTCGATACCGAATAACTGAATTTCGATTGCGTCATCATCGTCGATAAAGTCTGTGCTGCCGTTTTCTAAATGATTACCATAATTCCATTGCAACTGCAGGTCATTTGCAATAAATGTTCCAGATCCGGCATCGGAACGATAAATAAATGCACCTTCAGGCAGAGAAGTCAGACTGGTTCCCGCCGGTGTTAAATGACCAGCGGCAGATAAAATGATATGCCGCCAGAGTCCGTCGCCTCCGCTTGCTATCGCAACACGGTATTTCGCAAAAATCCAGGCAGCATCATAACTGAATGGAGGGATATTCACGCGGTATGAATTTTCCCAGCTCACATTAATTTTTATAGCAACCGTATTTGCATTCTGGTTCTGTCCGGTTAGCACCGGATTTGAGATATTTAGGTTGTTGGCTGCGGCCAGTTGCGATAACAGCAGTAATTGCCAACAAAAGATAGTCCGCTTTATTTTTCTCATCACTGAAATTTGAAGGTTGACAGGTGTTTTCTAATTGGAATCAGGAAAATTATGGTGCAGTCCGCACGCCTCGTCCACCATCGTTTGCCGATCTGGATTCATAAAAAACATCGATGTCAACTGTTCTGAAAGAAACTCCATATCCTTCCGAATTCCATGAGCCACCTCTGTAACTTATTCCGCGTTTTGGACCTGTAACAGTTGGCAGTGGCCATGTCAGTACATCAGCATCGCCATTTGTTTTAAGGATCCCGTTCCCATGCACGCTGGTAAATGCCGGATTTATTCCGGCATATACTACCGGGTCACCTGTATTTCCCGTCATTTCCATAATTCCGTAGAATGTTGCTCCGGCCAGCGCCCGCGAACTTGTTGAATTTGCGAATGCGCCTACCCGTAATGGTCCATTGATAGCACTTGTACTTTTCAGGCAGACATTTGATCCGATATTGCCCGCCGTTTCATCTATCGCACCCGGATTTGAAATAGCATCTGCTTTTTGTAAAGCAGTTGATCCCCATGCAAATTCATTCAGCACAGCCGGCTGCGGACCGCGGCAGGCCTTTTCATATTCAAGTTCTGACATTGGCCTTAAGCCACTCCAATCCAGATAGGCAAGCCAGTCAGTGAAAAAAAGATAATTGCAGGCAAGCCACTGACCATCATCCGGTCCGCCAAATACATTGTCTCCATTCAGATTGCAGGCAAAAATTGCCGGGTTATTACCCGCTGCAGGAACCTGAATATCAATTCCGTTCCGGTTAAGATTCGGTCCTTTGTACAGGGTTACCATATCATCATACATCACAGCACTACCTGCCGGAAAGGTTAATTCTACAGATGTTCTTACATATTGCTGAAGCTGAGTCAGCGTATTCAGAAAATCGACATATTGCTGCTGACTGATTTCATATTTCATGCAATAAAATGCATTAAACCCATTTGGGTACCCGCTGTTATTATTCGAGCCGCCTGTTGGATAACCCGTACCTGTAGCCGAAGCATTTGCACTGCTGATTGTGGTGGCGGCAAATGAATTGCTGACATTGCCGTCACCAATAGTAAAACTTCCGCCGGGGACATATACCATTTCTACAGCAAATATTTTTATTTCGATGGCGTCGTCATCATCAATAAAATCCTGTGTACCATTTTCAAGGTGGGTGCCATAGTTCCAGGTGAGTACAGCGCCATTTACAGTAAATGTTCCTGAGCCGTTTAGTGAACGGAAAACCAGTGCTCCCTCCGGTGTTGCTTTTATCGTTGCGCCTGAAGGGGCTGTATGACCTGTGGTTCCCAGATTTACATGGCGCCAGATCCCATCGCCGCCGCTCACCGCAGCAACCCGGTACTTCACAAAAACCCAGGCAGCATCCCAGTTCGCAGGACCGGTATTGATACGGAAAGAATTCTCCCAGCTTACATTAAATTCAATACGTACAGTGTTACTCGTTGCATTTTGGGTAGTGAGTTTCCCTCCGCTTACACTGATATTATTTGCGGATAATTCCGCAGAAATTAAAAGAGAAAGAAACAGAAATAGTATCGGCATGATGGAATTATTGAAAGGGTTGAACCCTTTGTGTTTTTTTTCTGCAAATGTTTTTTGTTTAGACAAAGGCCGCAGAAAAGAATATGTAATCATGGTGTAATTTTTCTGGGTTATAAAATTGTTATGGCGCAATATTTATATTTTTCAATAAAGCTTAATAAGATGATTTTTTATGGAGATTGCTTTAGCTTTTCATATAGGATTAGAATTCAATGCGAGACATGCTAACCTTGACGGTCACCTGAACTCAAGGTGCCGACCGTACACCACGTCCGCCGTCTGTCGGTTGACCATCAATATCAAGAATGAAAAGGGGCGATGCTCTTGTTGAAACGCCCATTGCTGCACTACCCCGGTAAATAATATCGAAATAAGGAGAGGCAGATGTTTGGTTTGGCCAGAAAGGAACATTGTAATCGCCACCGGCACCCAATTCTCCATCTCCATGTAAGCCTGTATATGTTGGATTAGCAGCGGCCAGCACAGTCACTTCACGGAGATTACCTGTCATATCAAGTATTCCATAGTAAGTTGCACCAGCTACAACGCGGGTAGAGCCAGGCCTTGCAAAAGCACCTACACGCATTGGGCCTGAATTATTGGAATATCCCAGAAATCCTGAATTCACATTTGCCGTTTTATTTTCCGGCGTTTCACCATCCGTTCCTGGAAATAAAATACTGTCTGATGCCTGAATATTCGGGCTGCCCCATGCAAATTCTCCGGCAACAGCTGCCACGGGACCGCGACAGGCTTTTTCGTATTCGAGTTCTGTCATCGGTCGAAGTCCGCTCCAGTCAAGAAAGGCCCAGACTTTATAAAAATTTAACCAGTTACAGGCTAATGATTGACCATCTTCAGGTTCGTCGAAACTAAGGTCGTTGTCAAGATTACATGCAAGCACAGCCGCTGAATCCGTACCCGAGGGTACAAGAATCTTAATTCCATTTCTGGCACTAATCTTATACTGTGGAGACGAGAGCATATAAAAATACAGAACGGAACTTCCTGAAGGGGAACCGAGGAATGCATTTGTATGCCGGTTCTGCATTCCATAGGGGAGTGCATTCAAAAAATCAGCGTATTGTTTCTGACTGATTTCATATTTCATGCAATAAAATGCATTGTAACCATTTGGAAATTTCGGGTTTGTGTTTGCGACACCTGCCGGATAACCCTGACCTGCAATAGCTGCATTAGCAGTGTTGATATCAGTAGAATTAAATGCCATATTTCCGCCGCCGCCGCCAACATTGAAACTTTGGTTTCCTGGTATATATACCATTTCAATTCCAAAAACCCTGATATCAATTGCGTCGTCATCGTCTAAAAAATCATTCTCGCCTTTCTCGATCTGAATACCATAATTCCACAAGAGCTTAACAGATTTTGCATTGAAAGTTCCTGTACCAATAGCAGTGCGATAAATAAATACACCTTCAGGTGTTGAGCTTATAGTACTGGTTGCATCAGTTGAATGTCCCGTTAAATTTAATTTTACATGTCGCCACGTGCCATCACCACCACTCGCTTTGGCCACCCTGTATTTAACAAAGACCCATGCTGCATCCCAATTTGCGGGGCCGGTAT
This sequence comes from Chitinophagales bacterium, assembly GCA_015654495.1. Taxonomy (GTDB): domain Bacteria; phylum Bacteroidota; class Bacteroidia; order Chitinophagales; family Chitinophagaceae; genus Pollutibacter. The sequence continues at coordinate 2,974 of JAATGW010000254.1, read as the reverse complement.
TCATCCTGAAAGAATTTTCCCAGCTGATATCAAATTCGATTTTTACCGTATGGGCTTTAATATTCTGTTCCGTCAGCCTGGGATTGCTGATTGAAATATTATTTGCATAAAGGAAGAATGGAAAAAGGAAAAACAACAGAAATAAAATGCTTGTTGTTTGTATGACGACAGCAGTTGCCCCGCGTCTTGATAACACAGGATAGCATGGTGAATACTTCATAAAGGTTAAATTCCGCATTAGTCTATGGCATGCGGGTACGTTACGGATCAGTTCATGGGATTGGTGGAATAAAGCCAGAATTTCGCGCTGTTAATAAGCGCCTGCAAAGACATTGAATATTTCCTTTTGTGAGTGGAGATGTGTTGACGGGAGTATGAAAGTAATAGAATTTTGTGTCTTCCGAACAGTTGTGGAAAATTTTTTCAGGCAACGCCAGGAACCACCACTTCCGGGCTTTGATGCCTATACATTCTTATCAGTGCCCTGTTTCTGTTTTTGTTCCAGTTTCTCTTCCTCTTCCTCTTTCTCTTGCTCTTGCTCTTTCTTCCCAATACACTTTTTTTCCCGCTTCCCTTCATTTGTAAGCACCAGCAACCTTCATGCAAGTAAAACGTTGAACGTTTTACGTTCAACGCTTAACGGGGACTGTATTGGCTGTTTACTTCTTACTTCGAACCTCGTACTTCTGACTTAAAAAAAACCGCCCTTTGCAGGAGCGGCTTTTTCTTCGTTGTATTCAGACTCTATTAATATCCTTCATTCTGAACAAGGTTCTTATTGACATCTGTTTCACGTTGTGGAATCGGAAAAATTAATTTCGGTGAATTCCATGGTATTCCTGAAACAGAAGTTTTCAAACGTTTTACATCAGGAAGATTATGTCCTTCAAATGCTAGTTCCAGTTTACGTTCCAGGATGATATCATCCAGTTCAATAGTTCCCGTCACAGGAGCCAGTCCGGATCTTTCGCGGATAGCACTGATATCTTCTTCCGGAGTTGCTCCAACAGTAGTACCCAGTCTCTTGTTACTTTCAGCACGATTCAGGTACATTTCAGCAAGGCGTATAACCGGAACATCTCCATATGTATCCAAATGTTTCATCGTATACATGTTTGTACCTCCCGGAATAAAAAACTCACCGCGTTCATCTCCCGGTTCATACAAATTAATAAATGCAGGTTTGATTTTACAATCGCTCCTTCCCCCGGTACCAGGAATTGATGGAATAGTTCTTCCGAAGAAAGTATTCAGGTCGTTAGCACCATCCTGGGTTGTTACTTTCATATAGAAGATATATTCATCCGGTGTTTCTCCGCCGCCGAGAATCTGGGTAAACCAGAGATCTATGAAAGGGGCAGCCAGATTCTTGCCACTATTGGTGATTACAAAATCCGCAGCATCTCTTGAAGCTGCATAGTTGCCGAGGGTGAGATAGACCCGGGACAACATAGCTGAAGCTGCAAATTTTGTAACATATCTTGAATTTTCCTCTGGCAGGAGATCGCGGGCCTTTGTTAATTCGGCAATTACAAAATCATACACTTCTTTTACTGTATTTCTGCTCACAAAGTTACTCTCTGATATGGATGTTGTAGGTGTGATCACCAGTGGTACACCAGGATTAGCAGCATAGTCACCATCGCCATAAGCTTTTGCATACAGCCTCACCAGATCATAATACATGGATGCGCGAAGAAAAGTAGCCTCACCTTCAACTCTCGCTTTATTATCCGGTGATGAAGTCACTTTGTCGGTTGCGCTCAATACATTATTGCATCTGTTGATCGCATTATAGGATTGAATCCAGGTAGCTGCAGCGTAGCTGTTATTAGATGCCATCAGCGCATTGTACATATCATTCAGCGGTGCAAAAGTACCGGTGAAATTGATTGCGTCTTTGTTTGCGAACAATTCATAATACAACTGAATGTCGCCTCCATATACTGAAGTACTTTGTACACCATCGTAACAACCAATCAGCGAGGCGTTCACGTCACTCTCAGTTAGCAATGCCACATCTGCACCGATGCTCTGATAGGGTTGAATATCCAATCTTTCACTGCAGGAGCCCGCAAACAGAATTACCGATGCAGCGATCGAAGTGAGGTTGAAATTTATTTTGTTATATAGTTTCATTTTGATCTGCATTTTGAATTATAAGGTAACGTTGATGCCGAATAAAATTGTTCTCGGTTGCGGAGCAGTGTAGAAATCATTACCCTTGGCAATATTTGAATCAAAATCATCCGCATTCACTTCAGGATCCCAATAAGGATATTTGGTAATGGTTAAGAGGTTATAAGCTGAAACATATACTCTTAGTTTATCCATTCTCAAATTTCGCAGGATCTTGGGAGTGAAATTATAACCCAGCGTCAAGGTTCTCAGACGGGCGTATGTGCCGCTGTATATATACCGGCTGCTCGCCTGTGAGCCATTCGGGATATAAAACCTCGCCTGAGGAACATTGGTGATATCCCCGGGTTTCTGCCAGCGGTTCATCTGATCTGCAGTATTGTTGTCTTCGTAAAGCATGTTCGATGAAGAGTAACGACCCATGCCATAGAAATTTATTTGATTACCGGAAACACCATTGAAGAATATTGAGAGATCAAATCCTTTATAAGAGAAATTGTTGGTAAAGCCATAAGTAAATTTGGGATTTGGATTACCGATGAAAGTCTGATCGGCAGGCGTAATGGAGATTATCGTGAACCTACAGGGTGTACAGAAGATTTACCGATATATTTGGTGTGATCTGTCCGTGTGTGAAAACATAAAAATGATAGAGTACAGAAAAGCGTACATCCGTATGCAACCAGTTCTCCCGTTGGACTGGTGAACTCTGTACGAGTGTAAGCCAAAGATGTCCCTTTGCCATAGATTAGTTGCGGATCAATATCAGGACTGTTGGACTCTACCGATACCCGAAAATCCAGACTCGATGTGCCCAACATCTCCAGCCCGTCCT
>JAATGW010000481.1 GCA_015654495.1 Chitinophagales bacterium | reverse complement strand
GTGGTAAAAAAAGGCTGAAATATTTTATCAATTATTTTTTCCGGGATTCCATTGCCGTTATCCTTTACGGTGATTTCAACTGCATTGTCTTTTTTCTTTGTACTGACTAATACCTGCGGTTGGTATTGCATTGTGTCTAAGACGCCATGCATTGTGGGGACGTCATGCATGACGTCCCTACGAATTTCTGTTTTCTGTTTCTCTTTCACGGCATAAAACGCATTGTTATATAAATTTAATAGCACCCTGCCGATATCCTGTGGAATAATGTTAATGATTACAGCAGCAGGATCAAAATCCGTTTTTATTGTCGCATTGAAGGAACTGTGCGCAGCATCCTGCGGATCTTTCCCTTTGAAGCCATGATAAGCCAACCGTAAATACTCATCAGCAAGTGCATTGATATCTGTTGGCTCTTTGTGACCGCTGGCCTTATTGGAATGCTGCAACATACTCTTTACAATTGCATCAGCGCGTTTGCCATGGTGATTAATCTTTTCAAGATTTTGCTGGATATCATTTGAAATTGCCTTAGCTAACGGGATATCACCTTTGTCCAATTCCTGATTCATTTCGTTAATGAGTTCATTGCTCAGTTCGGAAAAATTATTTACAAAATTTAATGGATTCTGAATTTCATGCGCTATTCCTGCCGTCAGCTCACCCAGACTTGCCATTTTTTCAGACTGGATTAATTGTGTTTGTGTTGATTTCAGGTCATTTAATGCCTGTTCCAGTATTTTATTAGCCGTTTGTTTTTTTCTGTTGTTCCGGTATAGTATAACAGCAATGAGAAGAAAAATACCAAGGCCGGCAAACAAGGCAAAAGTTCTAACTTTTCCCTGATAGATCACCCTTTCCTTTTCGAGGTTTTGCAACCGGAGTTGTTCTCCCAAACTCAACTTTTGAAATGCTGCGAGACTGTTGATTTCATTATTTGTAATGCTGTCACTTGTCACCAGTGCCATACCGGCATATTTCAAAGCACTATCGGGCTGGTTATTTAACTGGTAACTTAAATAGAGATTTTTGTATATCCCACTAATATTAATAATCGAATTTGCGCTTTTTCCAATTGCCTGCATATAGTCAAGCGCTTTCCTTGCATACCAGTTGGCAGAATCCTTTGCGTCTTTATGCATATACAGTTTTGAAAGCGCTCCATAAGTCTGAATCAGATTTATATAGTTTTTTTGCTCTTCGGATTCCCTGAGGGATTCATGGTAGAGCTGTTTTGCTTTTGCAGTATCCCCTTTTTGTAATGAGATTTTTGCAATGTTAAGCGTGATCTCACCAAGGTATTTTTGTTCGCCGGGTATCTTCAACGCAAGACTTTTTGCCTGATTCGCAAAAAGAAGCGCCGAATCAGGTTTATTGAGTATCAGGTAGTAAAATCCAAGATTCATATTGGCCCAGATCACCCCACGGGGCACATTAAGTTCCAGAGCAATCCTCTTGGCCTCACCAAAATGATAAATGGCCTGTTCATAATTTCTCACATTTGCCATCAATATAGCATACAGATGGTTGGTATAGGAGAGATAGTATAACCTTCGGTGCCTTCCGGTCTCGCCTGGTGGAAGCCACTCCTGAACTTCATTCTGAGGATCTTCGGCTATGGCAAAGGCCTTTAAAAAATTAGCCAGAGCCTTTGAGTACTCACCCATTCCAGTATAGCAGTAGCCGATTGATGCAAGAGCCCAGCCTTCTTCCAGTTCCTGGCCATTCCTTTGTGCGAGTACCAAGCATTCGTTGAGGTAATGGAGCAGGGAGTCGCGGTTTAACTCTACAAAATAATATACCGCGGACATGCTGGCAGCATACTTCGCAGAGTCGTTGTTGGCTTGTCGCAAATGAAGAGAGATGCTGTCGGGTAACGCTTCCTGCGCCCGCAAAGCAGCAGTTGTCTTTAATATCAACAGAAGCAGAATGACTATTCTCATTCGATTCATTTGTGAATCTAAGTTATTCTAAGTGTAAACCTCTGTGCCGTCCATACGACGGCGGAGGCCGAAGCTTTGCCGCCGCGCCAGTGAACAGCATCCATAATAAAGTCTTTCACGAATTATCCGGTAAGCTGATGATAAATTCTGCACCTTCTCCAGCTATGGTTTTTATTTTTATCTCTTCGCCATGGGCCTTGATGATATCATAAGATAAGGAAAGTCAGAGATCTGTACCCTGACCAGTTGACTTTGTTGTAAAAAATAGTTGATTTTGAAGTAAGAGGTAAGAAGTTAAGTTCGAAGGCCGAAGTATGAAGTCGACACATTTTCACGAATTTAAATTTAACAGGATCACAAATTCTGAACCCTGGCCTTCGGTGCTTTTCACTTTCATCCCGCCTCCATGCGCCTTAACAATATCATAAGATAGCGAAAGGCCAAGACCTGTTCCCTGCCCGGTTGGCTTGGTGGTAAAAAAAGGCTGAAATATTTTATCAATTATTTTTTCCGGGATTCCATTGCCGTTATCCTTAACTGTTATTATTACCTGTTTATCTTTTTTCTTTGTACTCACTGACACCTTAGGCTGGTATTGCATTGTGTCTAAGACGCCAGGCATTGTGGGGACGCCATGCATGACGTCTCTACGAATTTCTGTTTTCTGTTTCTCTTTCACAGCATAAAACGCATTGTTATATAAATTTAATAGCACTCTTCCGATATCCTGAGGGGTGATATTGATTTTACCAATGCTGTTATCAAAATCTGTATGCATTACAGCATTAAATCCTGCCTGACCGGCAGGCAGGCCTTTGTCCTTTGCATGCATGCCGTGATAGGCAAGTCGGAGATATTCCTCACATAAGGCATTTATATCCGTTGGCTCCTTTTCACCATTACTTATCCGGCTATGCTGTAACATTCCTTTTACAATCGCATCCGCACGTTTGCCATGAAGATTTATTTTCTCCTCGTTATCTTTTATATCATTTGAAATTTCTCTTACATCAGCATAATTTCCTTTATCCATTTCCTCTTGCATTTCTCCGATCAGTTCTTTATTTACTTCGGAAAAATTGTTTACAAAATTCAATGGATTCTGTATCTCGTGTGCGATGCCAGCTGTGAGTTCACCCAGGCTGGCCATCTTCGCTGACTGGATTAGTTGCCCCTGGGCAGACTTTAAATTATCAAGGGTAGTCTGCAGCAGTTTATTGGCCTTTTGTTTTTGCCTGTTGTTGCGATATAAAATAAATGCAATGATAGCTGTAACGCCTAATCCCCCCAGTAGTCCAAATTGTTTTAACTTATTCCGGTATGTCGTTATAGCCAGTTCCATTTCTTTTTGCCTTGCTTCTTCTTTAGCTACCATGGCCTGAATAGTCTGAATATTCCCTGCCCCGAATAAGCTGTCTTTAACGGCAACTGCTATTTTATAGTAGTAAAGGGATTTAGAAGGATTTGCAGAATCATACAGTTCTGCCAATAAATTTGCGGAAAGCAAAATTCCTTTTTTGAAAGAGCTTCTCAGTCCCGATTCAATTCCTTTTAATGCATAGTAGATACTTGAATCCGGCTGGTTCACTTGCTTGTAAAAAGCTGCCAGGTTTGAATAAGTAAACGAATTATTGCGATAGTCATTACTTTTTAATCCAATCTGTATGCCTTGCTGATAATAATATATAGCGGAGTCTTTATTTTCTTTCATCGCCTCTATATCGCCCCGAACCCTGTAAAGTTCTGACGCCATAGGTTTATAATTATTAAGAGCAGTGAAGGCTTTCTTGTTATAATACAATGCAGAATCTGTATTATTCATGTATTGATAAACCATTCCTAAATTATTAAAAGCAATCGCTTCGCCACCTTTATTTTTAATTACCGAATCAATTTTCAGTGCAGTAAGAAATAATTCAACTGCTTTGTGATAATTTTTTAACTCAGTATAAACTGATCCGATACGTCTTAGACAGGCTGCTTTTTCAAGCTGGAAATTATTGTCTTCGCTAATTTTCAAAGCGCTGTATTGTAATTCCAGAGTCTTCGGCAAATCGCCCGTTACGAGAAATGTTTGACTAAGCCTGTTTAAAGTATTCGCTTGACCCCTTAGAAATTTAATTTGCCTCGCGAGATTTAAAGCCATCTCCCCATAAAAAATAGAAGAATCCGTATTTGAATACCTGTAATTGGAACAAAGTTCCGCCAATACCCATACGCGGTTGGTGTCGTATTTTACAACGGAAAGCTGCCGTATCAGGCTGTCGGTTTGTTTGTTCTGAGCAGAAACACCACCACAGGATATGACTAAAATAAGAAGTAAGAAATAAGAGGTAAGAAGTAGGAAATGAACAGCCCTTTGAAGTTCGAAATATGAGGTTTGATCGCCGAATTTGAAAGCATTCTTCATGCTTTTGAATTTAAGGTGATAATAAATTCAGTTCCTTCACCTTCTATGCTGTTTGCTTTTCCACAGGATCCTGCGGATATTTCGCCACCATGTGCTTTTACAATATCATAAGCCAATGATAATCCTAATCCTGTTCCCTGGCCGGTTGGCTTTGTAGTAAAAAAGGGTTGAAATATTTTATCGGTTACACTCTCCGGAATACCGTTGCCGTTATCGGCTATCTTAATTTCAACTGTATTTCCGTTCTTTTTTGTGCTGATTGTAACAGCAGGGGTGTAGCCTGAAATTCCCGTTTTCTTTTTCTCTGCGACTGCGTAAAAAGCATTTGTGATAATATTCAACAGTACCCGTCCGATATCCTGCGGAATGATATTGAGGTTGCCAATGCTGGTATCAAAATCAGTGTGTAATGGTACGCCACGTGGCGTGTGTTTTATAAATGTAAATTAAATACCTAATGGATGAAAGAGCCATGTAACCAAATTTGTCGTTCGGGTTAAAAGTACTTCTGATGTGCGGTAAGGAAACAAGCCGTACAGAGTTCAGGAGTT
>JAATGW010000788.1 GCA_015654495.1 Chitinophagales bacterium | reverse complement strand
GTCAAAATCTCCCCACACTCCACAAAATTCCCGGGCAATATAAGGCGTAGGCTGCCACCCTTCGTAATCATATTCGCTAAGCTTCGGATACCATTGCGACATGCTGTACCGTACGCCTTCTGCATTATCCCGACCACTTCTGCGTATCTGAACAGGAACCTGTGCTTCAAAATCAAGTTCAAGAACTGCTTTGGATTTTGGAAGAATCGGCTTGTCCAGAATAACTTTCAGAATTGTTTCGTACAACTCCGTTTTTTGTTCTTTACCATTTACTTTAAGGTTTGTGATTTTCTGATAACCGATTTCATCAGGTTTCAGATTGAGGATACGATCACGAACACGGGCATCCCAATCATTTCTTCCGTTTACCACTCTCCTGCCCAATTCGCGGCTGCGTTCGTCCATCATACTTCCGGGCTGAAATGCATTCCAGTATAAATGATAGTAAAGCGCCTTCAGGGTATCCGGAGAATTATTACTGTAATCGATGGACTGCTTACCTTTTAAAAGATTTTTCGCAACATCCAGCTGCACATCCATCCTGTAATTTACCCGCTGTTGCCAGCGATCGGGTTGAGATTTAACCGAAGAAATGATTAACGAGAAAACAACGCAGAAAATACATGTCAGGATTCTGTTCATATTTGTCCTTTTCATACCGGAAGATGCCTGTTTAGAGTCGGCAAAAATAAACATTAAAGTCGCGTTGATGAAAGTTAAGCTGTTAAATAGCAGCCGTAACGCACATATTAAAGAATAAAGGAATGCAGAATCACTCTTCTTCCGGATGAGCTCTTTTTGAATTATTAATGCCTTGAACCACGATCACAATCTCTCCTTTCACCGTTTTGGCATCAAAATGTGCATGTACTTCCTGCAAGGATCCGCGTTTTGTTTCCTCAAATTTTTTGGAAATTTCTCTGCTGACTGAACATTGCCGTCCAGCACCGAAATACTCAATGAAATTCTGCAATGTTTTAACCAGCCTCATCGGCGATTCATAAAACACCATTGTACGTTCTTCCTCTGCAAGTTTTGTCAGCATCGTATGCCGTCCTTTTTTGAGAGGCAGAAATCCTTCAAAACAAAAACTATTCAAAGGAAGACCACTCACAACAAGTGCGGGAACAAAGGCAGTAGCGCCGGGCAAACATTCAACAGCCACTCCTGCTTTAACACATTCCCTGATCAGAAAAAAAGCAGGGTCAGAAATACCAGGTGTGCCGGCATCTGTTAAGAGTGCCATTCTTTTGCCTTCCAGCAGCTGGTCTACGAGATGCGAAGACACCTTATGTTCATTATGCTGATGATATGGCGTAAGCGGCTTTTCAATATTATAATGCCGCAGCAGTACTGATGAAGTACGGGTGTCTTCTGCAAGTATCAGATCGACTTCCTGCAGAACCTGTACTGCCCGGTAGGTAAAGTCCGCAAGATTGCCAATCGGTGTCGGGATAATGTGCAGCATGGATTCCGTGGTGAAACGGCTTTATCACGTTTAGCGATAACCGAAAATTATTTTTTGTCAGGCAACACTGATTTCGAAATACTCCATTACCGGATTAGCCAGAAGTTTTTTGCTGGCTTCTTCAGCAATTGATTTGGCTTCATCAGGAGAACCAGCTTCCACCTGAATTAATATATGTTTGCCAATCCGAACATCTTCTATCGATTTCATTCCCAGGTTTCCCAGGCCGCTCAGTACAGCCTTTCCCTGCGGATCAAGTAAATCTTTCAACGGCATCACATTAATATGAACTGCGTAATTCATGCGAATTGTTTTTTGTAAATCAAAGATATCAGTATATAAATGAGGAATACTGCCGGCACAGCCAGCCAGCCAATCAGCACTGCAGAAATTATTGCGGCTATCAGCAGTATCAATTTTGGCATATTTTCCTTAATACCAGTACCTGAAAATTTCATACTCATCATCGGGATCTTTGAAACCATCAGGTAACTGATCAGAATAATCAATCCATATAAAACCCAGCGACTCAGAAACAGTTGCTGAATATTGAAATAGTTATACAATAAGATCAATGGGAAAGAAGCAATCAGCAATCCGGCCGCCGGCGCAGGAATGCCTGTAAAACCTGCAAGGTTCTCTGCGCTGATATTAAACCTGGCCAGCCGCCACGCTGCTGCTGCCGGGATAATAAACGCAGGTACAAGTGCAATAAGCGAAACGTCGAGCCCATCTGCTGTTGAAGCGTAACTGATGCGAAGCAACTGGTACATGATCATTCCGGGTGCAACTCCAAAACTCACCACATCAGCAAGCGAATCGAGTTGCTTCCCCATTTCTGATGATGCTTTGAAAACCCTTGCTACAAAGCCATCAAGGAAATCAATCAGCGCAGCAATACCGATGCACACCGAACCCCACCAGATTTTCTCGGGAAGATATATTTTCCATTCGCCTCCGTTATAGTTGATGATCCCTTCACCAGTTTGCAGGATAAAAACAATAGCAAGGCAGCCGGCAACAAGATTCAGTAATGTAAACAGGTTGGGGATTTGTTTCATATGCTTCTGATGATATTATTCGCAAAGCCCGGCAAATATAATGAGCCCGCGCATTAATGCGTGCGAAATCCTATCAACGGTTGTTCATAAGCGATTCAATTTCTTCCGCAGTAATCGGAATGTTTTCCATCAGATCGACATTACCCTTTTTCGTGATCCATACATTATTTTCAATACGCACACCCAGGTGTTCTTCCTCGATATATATACCGGGCTCAACGGTTAACAGCATACCCGCTTCTATAGGTTCGGTCCTGGTACCGAGGTCATGAACATCAATTCCAAGATGGGGTGATATTCCATGATATAAATACTTCCTGTATGCACGGTTATCAAGGTCTTCATTTTGAAGATCCGATTTACGCAGCAATCCAATTTTTAAAAACTGGGCACTCGCCTCAAT
>JAATGW010000477.1 GCA_015654495.1 Chitinophagales bacterium | reverse complement strand
AGGTAATACAATTGATGATTTCAACCTGCATTGATCAGTAATCTGTTGTATAAATGCAGATTCATCCTTTTCGAATCCGGGGAATACAGCACTAAATGAGTGATGGTTATAACGGCCGCCTTCAGCCGAAGCGCAGATCGAAGCTATTACTGAACTGTCAATACCACCGCTCACGCTCGAACCTATTGGTACATCGCTGCGCAACCTTCTGCTAACAGATTGCTCCAGCAGGTCTGTCAATTTTTTTTCTGCAGTTACTTCATCAATATCTATAATTGTTTCTTTATCCAGGTCCCAGTAATTAGTTATTTCAGGGAACGGAAATGCATGGCTCCATTCAAGGCAATGCGCAGGCGGCAGCTGTAAAATATTTTTGTAAAAACTGCGGGCGGGCTGCCAAACAATTCTTGCATGCCCCGTAGTGAGGTATTGAAATAAAACAGCGTGATCAATTTCTCTGCTGACACCAGCCGCCCAGATCGCTTTCATTTCAGAAGCAAACAGAAATGATTTTTTTTCCTCATCGAAGTGATAGTAAAAAGGTTTTTCACCAAAGCGATCCCGGGCGCAAAATAACTTCTGCGTTTCCCTGTCCCATATGGCAAATGCAAACATGCCGTCAAAATGTTCAAGGCAGTCGCGGCCAAAAAAATGAAATGCGGCAGCTATTACTTCGGTGTCGGATTGTGTACGGAACTTCAATCCTTTTTTTTCGAGTTCAGCACGCAACTCTTTGTAGTTGTAAATCTCGCCATTATGAATCAGTACATATCTGTCGAGATAATGCATTGGCTGAATACCGGTTTCCGTGCGATCAATTATGGCAAGTCTCCGATGAGCCATGCCTCCAAAAACATTTTGCCCGGAAACCATTTCTATATATTCACCATCGGGTCCACGATGCATCAGCGCATCATTCATCAGCTGCAGCCTGCTGCGGCTTACATCAATTTCGCTGAAGGAAAAAATGCCTGCAATACCGCACATAGATTTTCTGGTTTTCTGAAATACTGAGAGGCGGAAATTGCGATAGGAGTTAAGCTTCTACATCATCAGAATACAAACGGGACTGAAACTTTATAGTGATCCCAATACACATTCAGCATCACCGTGTTTCCGGTGCCTTTTTCAAAGGTCATAGAGAGGTCTTCAGCAGTATCATTAATGGTTTCTGTTTTTACCGTGTACCTGGCAACATCTTTTGCAGGGTCGTATTTGAAAGCTCCCCAGGTATCAGTTTCGCGATTAACGATGATAGTCCAGTTTCCTGGATTTGGGATTGCGTATACGGAATACCGCCCTTTTTTAATTTTGGTATTACCGAGCTGTGCATCTTTATAAAGTTCAAGTTCTGTGGCCTCATTCGCGCCGCAACGCCATATCTCCCCAAAGTCGATCAGTTCACCAAACACCTCACGGCCATTTTTTTGCGGCCTGCTATAAATGACCCTTGCAAGCAATGGTTCAGAGGCCTTATCCTGTATTTTCAGGATCGGGTAATTTGGTGGATAATAACTCATATCCATAGGCGATTTATCCACCGGAGGAATCTTTCCGTTCTGTGCACAATGCTGACCTGATGTTATCAGAATCAGGAAAAAACTAATAAAAATCAATTTCATTATTCTTTGGTTATTCTTTGGCAAAAATAAATAATCGGCACCGCATTACTAAATGCGGGTATTCCGGATTTGTGTCGGAATTGTTATAATTGTCTGATCAATTTAAAACGTTGATACGCGAAATTTTCAAGATCCGGGTAAAACCTATCAAAACAGTTTTTAAGAGTTCCATGATATTGCTGAAATAATCTGAATGCCGTTTCACTCTCGTGCATATAGGTTGCCCGGTAAACCAATCCTTCAAAACTACGCTGAATTCCGCTCTCTGTCCGGTAATTGAAAAGCCAGTTTTGCTTTTTCATGTGCGGGAACATAGCAGCGAATCGCAAAGGAAAAACGGTCGAATATTTTTCAAGTGAGTGATAAGTATCGTCGCAGAATTTCTTCAGGCTCGCCTCGGAAAACCTGCTTTCGTCAGTCGCAAGAAAATGATCAAATGCAACATCGGTAAATGCGGCGCTGTACAGCCTGTAATCAGCCTGAAAGATTTTTTTCGCTTCATGGGTTACAGGATGCTTATCAGTGAATTCATCAATTTCCCGATGCAGAATTATTCCCTGCCTGATTTCAGCGCTGAAACTGAACTGCTGTTTGCCTTTCACAAAATCACTTATCATATTTCCGACCAGGATATCCGGGTCGTTGAAACTGAGGCAGGCATGCGCGAGATAATTCATACTGCTGTAATTGCCAGGTCTTAAATGGTTGATAAAAACAGAAAAGCACCTGAAACTTTTCAGAATGGAAAGTTTCAGATAATTAACGGCATTTCAGTCAAGTTCATATCTTTTTTAATTCCCTATTTTTGCCGACCACAATTTACAGCCATGAACAAAGGACCGGTATCTGCATTTATACAGCATCACTATCGTCATTTCAATGCAGCTGCTCTTGTTGATGCTGCCAAAGGCTATGAAACACATTTGCTAGAAGGTGGTAAAATGATGATTACTCTCGCGGGCGCTATGAGTACTGCTGAGCTGGGAGTTTCACTTGCGGAAATAATCCGTCAGGGTAAGGTGGATATAATTTCCTGTACAGGAGCGAACCTCGAGGAGGATATCATGAATCTTGTGGCACATACGCATTATAAACGCATCCCGAATTACAGGGATTTGACGCCGCAGGAAGAATGGGATCTTCTTGAAAAAGGCCTGAACCGCGTTACTGATACATGTATTCCGGAGGAAGAAGCTTTCAGGAAAATTCAACACCATGTTGTAAAGCTCTGGAAGGATGCTGATGCAAGAGGTGAAAGGTATTTCCCGCATGAATTTATGTTTCAGTTACTCAACAGCGGGGTAATGAAAAGCGATTATGAAATAGATCCCGTCAATAGCTGGATGATAGCAGCCGCAGAACGAAATCTGCCGATTGTTGTCGGCGGCTGGGAAGACAGTACAATGGGAAATATTTTTGCTTCCTATGTGATCAAACAGGAAGTGAAAGCTACTACCATGAAAAGTGGAATCGAATACATGGTGACACTTGCCGATTGGTACAGAAAAAACAGTGGCGGTAAAGGAGTTGGCTTTTTTCAGATCGGTGGCGGCATAGCGGGTGATTTTCCGATTTGTGTTGTGCCGATGATGTACCAGGACCTGGAGTAGCATGATGTACCTTTCTGGAGCTATTTCTGCCAGATCAGTGACTCCACAACTTCTTACGGATCTTATTCCGGCGCAGTACCCAACGAAAAAATCACCTGGGGAAAACTGAGTATCGATACTCCGAAACATATTGCTGAAAGCGATGCTACTATT
>JAATGW010000083.1 GCA_015654495.1 Chitinophagales bacterium | reverse complement strand
TGGTGACCAGTGATAGCAGTGTGGCCTGGGATGTAAAACAGATCAAGGGTGGATTCGCTGCTTTGAACTCTGTTTCATCGTCGAATACCAGGGGGGTAAGTACATCCTTCGACGGCGGTAAAACCTGGCAGCCAGATGTTGCCGGCCGTCAGGACAAAGTTCTTATTGATTCAATATGGCGGACCTGGAATGATCGCCCTCGCGTGCAAGCCTTCATGACTCCAATTACGCAGATTGGCGAAAACTTCTTTAGTATCCATCCTGAAGGCATTTTCAGATCATGTGACAAAGGAAAAACATGGAAATTATTACTTCCTTCTATAGAAAATAAGGTCTTCAATTTATTTATTTCAGGTAACGTGATTTATGCGATACCCAGCAAGGGTGGATGTTGAAAACGCAGATTACCATTCATGCATAGTTTAATATTACCTCAGGTGGCGGACATGATTAGTTGTGTAATGCTGAAAAAAGATAGTCCAAATAACAATTAACATTTGCAAACATGCCCGATACTAAATCATAAATAAAAAATGACACAACTGGTAAAATTATTTGCGCTGTTTTTAATGTCCGTTTTTCACAGTTCGTGTGGACAAACCCAAACTAACCCTCTGCAAGATAATATCAGTAAAGGAGATAAATCCACTCCTAAACCTCATGAGAATAGTGCAGGCAATCTGGCAGTAAGTTTAGCGTCTACTTCCAAAGTGCCTGTAAGTATGGTCCGGCATATAAGGCTTGCCAGCAACGGAGACATTTTGATTGCTTCTTATTTAGGCGTGTTTCGATACGATGGTTCTTCATTTAACAATCTGACAAGTAAAATGAGTCCCCCCCTTACTTCCAGCTTCTGGGATGCCCTGGAAGACCGAAATGGAAATCTTTGGTTCGGCACTCGGGATTCAGGTGTTTATCATTACGAAGGGCAATCCCTGCCTATCGGACGGGCAGGATTTCGACATTTTACAACAGACGATGGCCTTGCCAGTAATTCGGTGTTGCATATGTATGAAGACAGGGCCGGTAATATCTGGTTAGGAGCAAGCCGTTACGACGGTAAATCTCCGCTTACCGGAAATGAAAGTTTTCGAAATTTTACCACAAAAGATGGATTCCCCGGTAACAGTATTCGTTTACTTCTTGAAGACAAAAGCGGCAGGCTTTGGTTTGGGGCACAGGGGGAAGACTTGTTTGTTTATGAAGCCAGTTTGCCGGAGGGAAAAAGATTTACTGTTCTGAAAAACAAAGATGGCATGGCGTTTAACAATGTATGGTCAGTAATCGAAGATAGAAAAGGAAATTTTTGGTTTGGCGATGCCAATGGACTTTGGCGCTACGACGGCAGCACTTTTACGAACGTATCGCAGAGGGGTGCTGGTGCAATCATCCAGGATAAAAAAGGAAACATCTGGACAACTGGTGGAAATGGGCCGCCCCGCAGTGGACAGATGTGGTCACTTTCCCGTTATGATGCAGCATCCCTGTACAGTGAAAAGCCAACTGTCACCGAAATAATGTCACAAGCGGGCATGCTGTTGGGAATTTTAGAAGATACAAAAGGAAATATCTGGTTTGGCTCTGGATCGGGAGTGTTTCGTTATGATGGTAAGACCATTACTGACTTTAAAAGAAAAGAGGATCAGAAATAATGAGTATCGCTGATTTTAAAATTATTTGGCAATTATTCAGTGCAGTTTAACTAAGAATATTTTTTGGGGAACAGCGCCGGAATTCTATTCAGTATCGTTGTGTTACTCACTTGTACTTGCAGATGTGCTATTTTGCTTTTCTCACCGCATGCTTAAGTAACCAACATTGAATTATTATTAATCAATATTATTTCTGTAGTATGAACAACAAGGTATCAATCACTTAATTGATTTTAATTATTGCTCCTTTGTTCTTCGCTTGTAGTGTCCCTCGTTAATCACGTCCGAAAGAAACATAGCGGGAACCCGAAGTTTTAACAACACATCTATACAAACCGAACCAAATATGATAAAACAGCACATCCTTACTCTACTTGCTACCTTGTTTTTTACTCAGGCAGGAATTGCCCAATCCACCGCCACTTTTACCGACACGCGCGATGGGCAAACGTATAAAACGTTCCGCTTTAAAAATGCTTTGACTGACACCACTGTTACCTGGATGGCCCAAAACCTGAACTACAAAGTGCAGGGGAGCTACGCTTATGATGACAAAGAGAGCAATCGAAACGAGCTCGGCTTGCTTTACACCTGGGAAGCAGCGAAAAAAGCCTGCCCCAGCGGCTGGCATTTAGCAACGGATAGCGAATGGTCTATGCTGGTGACTAAATTTGGCGGATCCGACAAGGCTGGCGAAGCCCTGAAAAGCGTCAGTGGCTGGGCGGAAGACGGCAACGGTACAAACAGCAGCGGGTTTAACGCTCTTCCGGCAGGTATTCGCAGAAATAATAGTTATGACGTCCTGGGTGCTATGGGTTTCTGGTGGACATCCACACTCACGGGTGAGGAAGGTAAAGCCTGGGGATGGAACTTCAGTTATGGTGGCCCGGGGGAAAAACCACTTAAAACAAAAGCGTTCCGTTTCGATGGCCCTCTTTCTCACGCAAAATCTGTTCGTTGCGTCCGGGATTGATTTTTCTGATTATTTTATTTATCTGGAGAATGCAGCGAATCTTATCCGGAGTATAACGTAAAAACGTTTGAGGACTTTAAAAGTGCAGTGGGTCAGAAATAATGTGTATTGCAGATTTTAAAATTATTGCTCAATCATAAAATAAAAATTAATGGAGATGAAAAAAAGTATAATGATATTAATTATGGTGGCAATCGGATTTTTTTGCTTCGGGCAAAGCAGTTCAGATTCTGTTTATGTGGGAACTGTGGATTCAATAAAAGCTATAGATGTTGTGCCACGCGAACCTAATGGCCGAACTAAAGCCGGCCTTGCTAAGGCAATCGAGACCGGCACGATTTATAGTTCTACATCGCCTTATCATAACGATTTGCACGAGTTTACATATTTGGTGGCCATGAGGGATTATTGTAATAAAACTTTATTGCAGATGCGTACCGATGGTGAAGTGAATAAGAAGCGTTCTAAAGAGTTGAAAAGGGAATCGTCAAACGCTGAGGCAAAATTAAATTCTTCAAAGTATAAGGGTTTAAAAATTGAATCCGGACAATATGAAGATTTTTTGAAACAGATTAATGAACGACTCAGGAATTAATGAGCTGAAGAAAAGGTAGAACGAATAATAATGAACATTTCCAAACCTGCCCGATAGTAAAAAATAAATAAATGATGAAAAAATTTGTAAAATTATTTGCTCTGTTCTTACTGTCTGTTTTTCACACTTCCTGTGGACAAAACCAAAGGAACTCACCAAAAGAGAATATTAACCCGATAGCTATCAAGTCCGAAATAAAAGACTCGATCACGACTACCGTTTGGGATATCAGGCAAGATAGAAATGGGAACATTTGGTTTGCAGCAAGTGATGGTGTTTATAGATACGATGCCCGCCTGCCTCCCAGTTCCGGTACGGACGGGAATGACAAAGTCGGGCAGGGAAAATCGTTTACTAATATCACAGGTAAATTGATTCCAGTCCCCATTTTTTCTATTTTAGAAGATAGAAAAGGAAATTTTTGGTTCGGTACGTATGGCTCAGGTGTTTATTATTACGATGGGAAATCCTTTCAAAATTTTACAACCCGGGATGGGCTTGCAAATAATTCGGTTATGCCTATTTATGAAGATAAAGATGGCATTATTTGGCTTGGCACCGGAGGTGGAGTGAGCCGTTATGATGGGAAATCGTTTCGAAATTTTACAACC
>JAATGW010000438.1 GCA_015654495.1 Chitinophagales bacterium | reverse complement strand
GTTTTAATTATAAACTCGGCCTCGGTCGGGATGTCCGACTTTTCCAGATAACTGACAAGTGTATCAATGATCAATCCCGAAACTTCAGACTTGATATCCTCAAGCCAATTGTAGTTCTGCCGGCCAAGGAATGTACCACGATGAAGCATCTGCGTGAGTGACGCGACGGACGATTTACTTATATTTTTTTTCTGATGGATAAGTTCCATAAAATGCTGGAAGTCCACCCAAACAGAATCATTCTCAATTTCGATACGAAGTTTTCCGGTTTCACGGTTGACATGACAATCTCCGAGTTTTTCCAGGATTGCTTTCAGCTTAAGGCTGTTTACAGAAAAGTTATTCCGTGCATCCTTTATCGATTTATCATCCCATATAATTTCAAAAAGTTTATCCTGGGAAATTCCTTTGCCATCTTTAAAAGTATAGATCAGGATCAGTAAAAAGATTTCCCTGAGCAAAGGCGTAAACGAGGGTGTGAGATCCTGGCCATCTTTATCGATTGCTTCAAAAGGACCAAAAAGGAAAACTGCAGATCTTTCTCTCAGTTCTTCTGATAACGGTTCTGTGAGGTGAGGTTCTGTGCCTGGAATTTCTCCGGCGATTGGCACGGGAGGAATGACGATGCTTTTTCCGTCTTTTGGCGACTTCTTTTTCCGCAACACAAATACTGCAGCAAAACCGGTTATTAGCAGCAAGCCCACTCCGATTGCCAGCCAGGAAAATTTATTGCCTGCAGGAACAACAGCCTTTTGCAGGTCAGGAGGATTCGGTGGAAAATCCAGCGTATACGCTTTTACTTTCGTCGTATTGTTCTTCTCCATCTTGATTGTAACGGCAATCAGTTTTTTTACAGATGAATCATAAAACAGATCTGAAAATGATTCCACATCATAAAACGAATATGGTATAGAATCTGCCATAGGCTGATAATCCGGGCTGTGAAGAGATCCTTTGATTAACTGAATACCTGAGTTAAACCTGTCGTTAGGATAAGTGAGGGCATAATAATTATCTGTACCCGGTTCAAGAATCATGCTATTGGCAAAGCAAAAAGGCCTTTCGGGTTCTTTGAGATGCGTGAGTAATTTAAATTGTTGCCCCGCAACACTATAGGCAAGGAGATCATAATTATGTTTCGGATTGATCGTTTGATCGCCGGTATTGCTTCCATAACCACCAAGTATAAACGCAGTATCACCGGACTGGTTAGTAGCCAGGGCTGCAAGATAACGCGGCATAAAAAAATCACCGGAAGGCTTAACTGAGTCCCATTTCCCTGAAGAAAAATGATATCGCTGAATAAGGTTTTTATATTGCAACTGGCCATAGCCGGCAACAATGTAAAGGCAGGAATCGGTAGGACTTATAAATTTATTAGAGTGCCAGAAAACGGTGAGAGGAACGGTGGGGAAACCCGTATTCCAACTGGTAGTGGAAGAATCATACCTGCTGACAATCCTTTCATCAGTATAAAAATTGTACAACCTGTTATCCAGGCGGCTCACTATGGACTGATTAGCGGGCGGCATAAATCCGCGGGATTTCGCAAGACGACTGCCAGTTAATGCCAGGCTTTTGAGTGAAAGCGTAAAAATTGAGTCCAGCCCCACGATATACAGGAGTTCATCCTGCTGACTGAACGCAACACTTGGTGTACTTGCTGTAGTGAGGGATAATACTTCTTCCCATTTCTGATGTCGTGGTTTTATCCAGATAGGATTTTTTACTTCAATAGATTTATTGGTAACAGCATCATTCACATTTTTACCATTGGTTTCTGACAAAGTGTATTGATGAATTAGCTTCCCATTTTCAGAAATCCGGATATCCCTGATACTCATCGGAGGGATGTCCATGGTTTGAAAACCCGGAAAATCATTCAATCCAAAAAAAATCCGGCAACATAGTTCTGATTTAAAATCAGTTTTCCTGTTGAACAATTCCTTACCGTTCCAGAAAAATGCGATGTTTTTCTTATCATCATCAATCTGAATTTTTGCATTATTCCAATGCCCGAACAGTTCAACTGAATCAATGCTGAATGGGAAAGAAAAGGTTTCACCGATAATGAAATTAAACATCCGCAATTTCTGGTTATAGACCAGATCGATATTCTGGTTATCGCTGGTGATCATGCGGAAAACATATCCGAAATAGGTTTCCAGGTTGGGCCTGAATATAAGATCGAAAGAAAGTTCGGTGGTATTACTAAAACAGAAGGGTTTTTCGGGCGTGAGCATTAGTGATGTTCTCTTTTCAGGAACGACTTCGTGACTGGCAAATTGGAGTCCATGGGACTGGCAATAAGCAGTGCAATAACCAAACACAACACAGCAAAATATCAGGAAAATTCTGCTCATTTACAGCTGGGGGTAACGAAGGTCCAAATTAGGCATTTTCTATGGCATAATCCCGGCCCGATTGAGCTTTATGCATACTGTAGGTCCGGAGATTGAAATTTCCCGAAGCGTTGCGCTGGCGGGCATCTGCTGAATATCCATCTTTCCCCGATTCCGTAGTCCCTTTAATTTTTCCGGCAGAATTTAACCTCCCGGTCCCATACTTCATCGCAATTGCATTTATTAATGAAATCTCCAATGTTATTCAACCGGCAAATCAACGGACAAATAAAGTTTTTGTAGATTAGTTTTACTCAAACCCAACTAACATCAATGAACAAGATCAAGCTCCTGACCGGGGAAGTAGCGGAGGCCCGCAAAGCCTATCTTCAGCAGATCGAAGAATTGACAGATGCACAGGCCCAGTGGAAACCGGATGCCGAAACATGGTCAGTTGTTGATAATACCGAACATCTTTTCTGGGCTGAGCATGGTGCAATTGCCGGCATGTGGAAAACACTTCATGCTATCCGCAATGGTCAACTCCCACGCACATACGAATTCATCCACAAGGATCTCCCGATAGATGAAGTTATCCGGCTGACCTGGCAGGAAAAAGAAAAAGTGCCCGCTGTTGCTGCTCCACGTTTTGGAGGACCGATAAAATTCTGGCTGATATCACTGGAAGAATTGCAAAAAACACTTGAGGCATTTGGCAATGATATTCAGGAAGATGAACTGCGGGTACAGGCTCATCCGCATCCTATTTCAGGGCCACTGGATTTTCATCAGCGTCTGGAGTTTCTTAAATTTCATCTGGACAGGCACCGGAAGCAGGTGAAAGATCTGTTCAACGTTAAACGTTGAACGTTTAACGTATAGCTACATATTTCTCCTATATTGCCCACCCACTTCATACAGTGCATGTGTAATCTGCCCCAGCGAACAGTACTTAACTGTTTCCATCAGTTCCTCAAAAATATTTCCATTGGTAACTGCGACAGCTTTCAGATTTAACAGCGCAGCGGTGGAGCGATCCTGGTTTCGCTTTTGAAATGCTTCGAGATTATTGATCTGTTGATCTCTTTCTTCTACAGGCTAATAAAATTTCCGGCTGCGTGAACTTATAAAATTTTCAGTTCAAAAAATTGAACAAACTAGATTGGATAATAACATGTCCTTAATTAAGAAGTTTTCATGGATAGGGTATATAGCGGGCATTTTTTGCTAACAAGCTGCTATGACTGTTAGACTTTACTTTAGTTATCTCAGCGTGAGCGTAATTATTCTCCAAAGGTTTATGTTCGCAATCAAGTCCTATTAGTTGAATTACTCCTACGGTAACAGCAAATAATCTGAACCTGTCAGCATTTATAATGCTTTGCTCATAAGTTGTTAGTCTTTCAATATCGACGGATAAACCAGTTTCATTTTTCCTGAGCTTGAATGCGAAGGAAGTTACCGTCATATCTTCCCTGACATAATTAGGATCTTTATAAAATGCCCTCCTTAAAAGATTATCCTCCTTTTTTAACTCAATAATATTTTCTTCCATTCGAAAACTAACTGTTTTTGAAATGGTTTATCAAATTTGATAATAGGATTTCTCCATTATAAACCTGGCTATTGCCCTCGTACAAAATCATTTCAGAAAATTCATCTTTTTCGAAATAAACCTCTGCAGATTTTACGCCGGATAAATATTCAAGAATTATTTCTCCATTTGGCCCTGGGGCTGTAAAAAAAACCGGAAGATCGAAAGCGTCAGCCTGGCTTAGAAAATTGTGAGCCTTAATAATCTCTTGCCTATTTGGCCTTATTGCAGCATTACCATCCCAATTGTCGGCTAACTCACCAAATTTGAATAATTTATATGAAATTTCTTTCGCCTTTTGGGAAAGTTCTGGCATGAACTGTTGAGCTTGAATTTGAATACTTCCGGATGCAATCGAATTAGAATTTAAATCTATTGGCGGATTAGAAATCCATGTCGATGGCACAGCTTGCAGTTTGTATTTGATTGATGTAGCAGTGCTTGGAATTGACCCAGTCAAATTTTTAATTTTTGTTTTATTTGCCAAAGCTACCATACAATTCAGGTTTTATCATTTCTTTGAACAAATCATGTGTTATTTCATGTGCATATTCCGCCCAGTCAATTACTTTTTCTCTATTGAAGGTGTCTTGTTTCATAACAGAGGTTTGCCAAACCAATGCAGTTTCGTTGTTTTTGGTGCCATCAGAAATTTGCAATTGTAAATCTGATCCGTTCTCTAAGGCAAAAGTTTGTAAAATTTGAACTTGTTTTTCTCTTCCCCGTGGATCGAATTTATTTTCATACGCAATGTTAAATTGTGTACTGATAAATTCACTCCACCCGCCAGGAATTCCTCCGTAGTCATCTACCTTTATTGCATCTATGTATCTTAAGCTGGCAAAACGAATATTCAAATCTATTTTATATGCTTGCAAAAGCCAGTCAATTCCCTTCTTAATCAAAGGTTTAAAATTTTCATTCCAATCATATTTCTCATCGGTACAATTGATTGTAAAAATCCCTGGCCCTAATTGCAAAACCGGCCATTGGTTTTCTCCAGCCCAAAACTGATGAACAACCTGATATGGCAAAAGTTGTTCTGGTACACCGTTTGGAACTATTCTTTTGTAAAAAGGAAATTCGTTCTCAACTAATGAATTTAGCCTACCCGAAGCTAGCTCATAGCCCTCGTCAACAATATGCCCTAAAGGACTATTAGGAATGAATGTCCAGCGAATTTCAAAAATTACTTCTTGTAAAGGAGCATTTGGAAGTTGCGACATACCGTAAATATAGTATTACAAATCGCTTAAATAGCTATCAACCCATCCAACTTTTAACAAAAAAACTGAAAATCTCACATGTAATAGAATTACATATTCCTCCTATATTGCCCACCCACTTCATACAATGCATGTGTAATCTGCCCCAGCGAACAGTACTTAACTGTTTCCATCAGCTCCTCAAAAATATTTCCATTGGTAACTGCGACAGCTTTCAGATTTAACAACGCTGCGGCGGAGCGATCCTGGTTTCGCTTTTGAAATGCTTCGAGGTTGCTGATCTGTTGATCTCTTTCTTCAACAGTGCTTCTGATAACTTCACCCGGAATAGTGGTCGGACTTCCCTTTTTATTTAAAAAAGTATTTACACCTATGATGGGTAATTCTCCTGAATGCTTCAGACTTTCATAATATAAACTCTCTTCCTGGATCTTATTGCGTTGATACATCCGCTCCATCGCTCCGAGCACTCCACCTCTTTCTGAAATACGGTTAAATTCAATCATCACAGCATCCTCCACAAGGTCCGTCAGCTCTTCAATTAAAAAAGATCCCTGGATCGGATTCTCATTTTTTGCTGTACCCAGCTCACGGTTGATGATGAGCTGAATTGCCATTGCGCGACGTACACTTGCTTCAGTCGGTGTTGTGATAGCTTCGTCATAGGCATTTGTATGAAGCGAATTGCAATT
>JAATGW010000247.1 GCA_015654495.1 Chitinophagales bacterium | reverse complement strand
TATTCCATACTACAAACAGGAAGCTCCTGCGGAGGCGATCATTGCCTCACCACTCTTAATCAGCAGGCCGTATTTGGAAACAGAATTTCAACGCCATCCCGAATTAGCATTTTAACCGGTAAAGCCTGTTTACTAATTCTCCTTAGACTTCTCCTCCCTGCTTACTCCTGCCTTTTGCCTGCACCCCTCTTAATCAGCAAGCCCTAATTATCAATTTACTCACCTCATATGACTTCGCATCCCCCACTTCCTACCTCTTTACAATTTCTTCAACATCGGCATTTAACTTTCTGAAGCCTTCCTTCGGTTCTTCGCAAAGGTTGCACACATAATTTTCAGGCAGGTCTGCAAACAGAACTCCGGATTCAATACCCTGTTCAGGGTCTCCATCCTCAGGATCATATACAGTTAAACATCTGCTGCATTGCATAAGGATTATTTTCACCTTTTTTACATCAGGTTCGGTTTTAGTCGCAATTTTCTTATTTGCTATCGCTCTTTGTTCGCTTCGGTTTCTGTAAAACAAGAGGATCGCTCTTCGCAGTTGTTCTCCTAACAAAAATTTTGGATTATTCCTGCTGAAAATAAAACCTGTCCGTTCATTCGGATTAAAATCACGCGCACAAAGTACATCATACACATACAAAAAACCCTTTTTAAATATCCTTACAAGAGGCCTTCGGCGAACAAGAATACTGCTGAACACTTCTGATTTCCGCCTGGTTTTAATTCCAATACAAAGTCCGAAACTTCTGATATCTTCATCATTGAGCCGGCTTACGAGCCACTGTTTCAATGCTCTTGCATGTAAACACTGATCTTCCACCTGAAAGTTCAGTTCATTTGCTGCATGACGCATATTTATTTGATACATATCGAGCAACTGATTCCATCGATACCTGTCTTTTTCTTCAATCCCTTTTATGATCAGAGATTTCCATGGTGTTGAACAAATCTGACCAATGCGCGTGTCAAGACAAATCCGGCAAAGTTCTTTCAGGAAAGCAACATCAAATATTTCATCACGGCGATAAATACCTAACCAGCTTTTACCGTTATAACGATTCAACCCTTCATAATATGGAAGATTAAACGAAGGTAGACTTGCAGGTGCATCTGCAGGCTTTGTTATCAACTCCTGATTTTTGATTCCGTTAAATAGCCGGTCTCCATTGAATTTCTCATCGCCGCCGGATCCTTCTTCCTGCTCAAGCATGAGTTCTTCTACAATTTTCGAAAGTTTTGCAATATCATTTGTATATACCAGTTGTTTCCATTCGCAAACAATATTGGTTTTTGGAAAACGTATGAATAAATGCCAGAAATGCGGTGAATTAACAGATGCAACCAAGTTGATATTGCCGGTGAGCATCGGAGTAAAACTCTGATTGCTGTCAGAAATATTTACTTTCAGTCTGGGTTGATAGTCCATCTGATCGAAAATATCCTTATATACGCCTTCACTAACCCATGTGTTGTTAATGAAAATCTCTTCAGCCGGATATGATGAAACAATGCATGGAAAATTTCCGCTGCTTATCTGATATAAAATATTCAGACGTTTTAATTCATCTTTAAGAATTACTGAATTGCTTAAATCAACAGGGATAAACAATTCCTGTCTTAAACCAAAACTCACCTTGCCGCAACAAGCTTTTGTTGCCGCAACCAGAATATTGTAGAGGTGACCGGGCGAAATTATTCCTCCGGTAAAATTGATACGGAAATTTATGGAGTTACTCATTCAGATGGTTCTTTTTCTGACAATACCGAATTCAATTAGTGCTTTCAGGAAATTCTTATTTTCATGACCGTCTTTAACCAATTTGAGCAATGCAAATCGTTGTAGATTCGTTAAATTATGCCACTGGTTTCTGCTGATGGATTTATTCATTTTCTGCATGTGCAGATCCAATTGTTCCGGCACATTATCAATAACAGACCAGGCTGGCGCATGATTTATTTCCAGAGAAGTACCGGTTTGTCCTGTGTGATCAAAGATCATCCTATTCAACATGCGTTTATAATTACTGATCTGTTCGGGGTTACCAGCAGGTGAAATTGCCAGTTCAAGCTTTTCTCTGTTACTGAATTTTACCCATTCATTCAGTTTCAGTTTTATACCTGCGAGATCCATTTTGAAACGCACTATCATAGGTATACAACGCATATTGGCTTCTACGAAATCTTCTTCAAAAAGGAAATATTCAATATCATTTCTAATCAGAAAAACGGATGGTTCCATCCTCAGTCTTTTTCCCAACAATACTGTCATAATTATTTTTTTGTTTGCCTTTCAAGCTAAAACGTCAGACGTTTAACGTTGAACCTTATAGGTTTTACGGCTGTTCTCAATCAGCACTTTCTTCACTTCAGGTCTGCAACTTCCACAACCCATTCCGGCACCTGTTAACTGGCAAAGCTGAAGATGATCGCTGCAACCTTCGTTTATTATATTGAGCAGGTTCCCTTCTCCAACATTATTACAACTGCAAATAAGTCTACCGAGAACTGGCCCAATTGTTTTTCCTGACCGGAGAAGTTGCAATCTCTTTTCACTAAGCTCAAGTTTTTTAGAAATCAGATTCCTGAACTCAAGAAATTCTGATTTATCGCCAATAAGTATTGCTCCTACCAGCCGGTCATTATGGATGATGCATTTTTTATAAAACCGCTTTGCTTTGTCTATAAAGATTACTTCCTCATATCCTTCCCGTTCGGGTAACTCCACTTCACCAAGTGAACAAAGTTCTGTTCCATGCATTTTAAGGATATTCATCAACAATGAACCTTCATAGTACTTTGAAATATCCCCGCTTATATAAGATGCCACTACAGCCGCCTGTTCTTCCGCAGCTGCGGTAATGCCGTATAAAAAGCCTTTAAATTCCGCAATTTCTCCGATCGCATAAACTGCAGGATCACTTGTACGGAGATACTCATCCACAACCACGCCTCTTTTACATTCAATCCCTGCATTTCCTGCAATTTCTATATTCGGCACAGTACCAATCGCGACAACCACAGCCTTGCATTCCGACAGAAGACCACTCTTTAAACGGATACCCGTAACCGTAACATCGCCCAGAAAGCGGTCTATCTCATCGTTGTAATAAATTGTTACTCCTTTTGCTTCCAGCTCTTCATGCAAAAGCTGACTTCCCAGGGGATCAAGCTGGCGATCCATCAACCTCGAAATCCTTTGAATAATTATTACCTCATATCCTGATTCACAAAGAGATGCAGCCAGCTCTATCCCCAGCAGGCCGCCGCCAACTATTACGATCTTTCCATTCGCCGGATCTATAAATTTCCTGAAAGCATCTGCATCACTCCTGCTGCGCATCGTAAAGATGCCCTCCATCGAAGGCAGATCGCGCAATACGGCGGCCCGGCTGCCCATAGCCATGATGAGTATATCATAGGCATGGTTAAGACCATTACTGTCAGTTACAGTTTTACTTTCACGGTCAATACTATCGATGCCCACACCACGATGTAACCTGATACCGTAACTGTACTCCTCTTCATCTGTCATCTTTACCAGACTGTTCCATTGCAGATGACCGGAGATATAATCCGGCAATAATACCCTGTTATAAAAAGGAAAATCTTCTTTGCTGAATATTTCAATGCTATCACCGGCATTGAGTTCACGGTATGATTTCACAAATCCGCAGGCACCTGCCCCCGCCCCTATGATTACTATTTTCTGGTGGGGCTTTTTAAATGGCTTTATCTCTACTGCACTGAACTTAAAATCTGGTTCCTTACTCAACTGATCGGTGAGATTATTTGTAAGAATATTCGTTCGGTTAAGATTGCTTCCGAGAATTTTACCCCAGTGCATCGGGATAAATACAACACCTTTTTTAATATCGGTCGTGACTTTTGCTTTTAATCTGATAAATCCGCGCCGGCTTCGGATTTCTGTGAGCTGATTTTCCTGAATATTCCGGTGTACAGCATCTTCCGGGCTTATCTCAATATAATTATGAGAGATATGATGCTTTAGCTTATTCACTTTTCCTGACCGGCTCATCGTATGCCACTGATCACGAATCCGTCCGGTGGTAAGAATTAGCGGATATTCCGGACCTGTAAGCTCTGACAGGTTTTCATCATCACAGCTATGTATAATTGCTTTTCCTGAAGCAGTAAAGAATTTTTTATCAGTAAACATAAGGCTATTGCGTTCACCCGGAGTTTCCGGATTTTCGCAGAAAGGCCATTGTACAGATCTCTTTTCTTTAAGGATTTCATAAGTGAGCGCGCTGATATCAATATGAGTTCCTTTTGTTGTACCGGCATGCTCTGCATATATTCCGGCATTAGTTTGAAAATCAAATCCAACGAAGCCCATTTTACGGGCGAAATTGCAGATGATCTCAGCATCAGCCAATGCCTCACCGGGAGCTTCGGTTACCCGGCTCAGGTAGCTAATCCTTCTTTCTGCATTGGTCATTGTGCCTTCTTTCTCCGACCAGCTCGCGGCCGGGAATATCACATCTGCATATTTCAGCGTTTCAGCTTTGTTGCTGATTTCCTGTACCACAACAAATTTTGCTTTCTTCAGGGCCGCATCAACCATTGCAGCATCAGGAATACTTACGCATGGATTTGTACCAATGATCCAGATTGCCTTGAGGCATCCATCGTTCAGTGCCCCGAAAATTTCTGTAGCCGTAAATCCTGGCCTGGCTGAGATTGTACCTCGTGGAATTTTCCAGTAGTCTTCAACTTCATTTCTGTGAAAAATATTTGTGAGATCACGATGACCAGGTAAAAGATTCGCCATAGAACCTGTTTCGCGACCACCCATGGCATTTGGCTGACCCGTTAGGGAAAAAGGACCGGAACCGGGTTTCCCAATCTGGCCTGTAATGAGATGCAAATTGATAAGCGAAAGATTTTTATTCACCCCTACCACACTCTGGTTAAGCCCCATCGTCCACATGCTTACGAAACCGGAAGCATTACCGATATATGAAGCTGCTTCCCTGATTTGGGAAGTAGTCACACCACAGATAACAGCCGCTTCTTCCGGCTTTCTTATCATTACAGATTCTCTGTAATTCTCAAAACCCTCAGAATAGTTTTTTAAGAAGTCGGGATCAATATTGTCATCTTCAATTAAACATCTTCCGATGGCATTATGCAGGATAATATCTGTACCTGGATTTAGCTGCAAATGAATATCTGCAATAGAGCAGCTTTGTGTGACCCTGGGATCGCTTACAATAATTTTGAGTTCCGGATTTCTTTCCTTTGCTGATTCAATTCTGCGCCAGAGTATCGGATGACACCATGCAGGGTTGCCTCCCGCAACAAAAATGGTGTCAGCATTTTCAATATCATCATACCCTAACGGAACAATATCCTCTCCTAAACTCATTTTGTAGGCAACTACTGCACTGCTCATGCATAGCCGGCTGTTTGTATCGATATTGTTTGTGCCGATAAAACCCTTTACCAATTTGTTAAGAACATAGTATTCTTCTGTAAGGCATTGGCCGGACGCGTAAAAAGCTACTGAATCGGGTCCATACTTCTCAATCAGTGTTTTGAAAACAGCAACCGTTTTATCCATTGCATCATTCCAGCTTACGCGCTCTGTAGCACTATACCTGTTCTTCCGCATTTCGGGAAACAATAGCCTGTCAGAAATATCATTAACCGTATGGTGGAGGTTTATTCCCTTGCTGCAAAGCATTCCTTTGTTTACGGGGTGGGAAGGATCGCCTTCAACTGCTATTTTTCCCTGACTGTCCTTGTTTATAAGAATGCCACAACCGACTCCACAATAACAACAGGTGGATGGGACTGAAGAAGATTTTGAAGGCACTCTATTTTTTTGTTCTGACAAAGGAAATATTTTATGTACGATCTAGATTACCGGTAGTTTGCATTACATTTTTCCGGATTCACTCCGGCTTCGCGAGAATGGCGAACGCATTCCGATCACCAAGTTTTAGTGGATTTCTTCTCCTTTACTCAGCTGATACTAAAACCGGCTTTAATACTTTTATTTTCTCCGTAATTGTTTTCCTGCCTGCACTGAATCCTGTAAATACAACAACCAGGGAAACAGACATAACAATCAGTCCGATATAATAAAATGCTTCGGGGTAGCTAATGCTGCTGCTTTTAAACAGAAACCCAAACAACATACCTCCTATATTACCGCCGGCACCTACGATACCACTAACCAGGCCGGTATTCTTTTCATTGATAAAAGGCGTAATTGCATATGTGGTTCCGTTCGCCATTTTCAGAAAAAGTGCAAAACTGATCATAGAAAAAATC
>JAATGW010000668.1 GCA_015654495.1 Chitinophagales bacterium | reverse complement strand
GGTAACGGATCCATTGCTTACAACCGAAGAAATTTGCGGAACGGATTGGGTTTCCGGAGTTATCAGGGTTAGATCAGATGGTAACAGCAGCTTTACAATTCGTTACCAGGCAAGAGTAGATATCGTTTATAATACCATTCATCATCGGAGACTTTCACAAACGGTACCCGTTATTAAGCTGGACGATGATGTAATGCCCTATCTTGTCTCAATCAGGTATTGTCAGTCGGACAAATTGCAAAAACTGGCGAGCAAAGAATTCGGCAATATTGAAACTGCATATGGGAAGGTGGCCGCTATTACCGACTGGATCTATAACAATGTTGAGTATATCAGCGGCACTACCAATTCCAGCACATCAGCATATGATACGCTCACCGAAAGGGTAGGTGTTTGCAGGGATTTTGCGCATTTAGGCATTGCATTGTGCCGGGCATTAACTATTCCTGCCAGGTATTTTACAGGATATGCCTACAATTTAAATCCACCGGATTTTCATGCCTGTTTCGAAGCCTATATTGGTGGCGAATGGATATTTTTTGATCCGACCAAACTGGTCCCGGTTAACGGACTGGTGAAGATTGCCAATGGCAGGGATGCTGCAGACGCGGCTGTCGCGAGCATTTTCGGTAATGCTTCCTGCACGTCAATGATTGTTAAATGTGAATGCAATGACCCTGAATTCAAACCACTGTACGTCACTAATACGGAAAATCAGAGAGGACTGGCGTATCAATAGCTGTAAATTGAGTCTCTTCATCATTATGAGTCGTACCATATTTTCTGTTCGCCAACTCTTAAATTAGAATTCTATCAGGAATTTGAAAATCAGGATGCAGTTATTCTTCATAATGTCAGATTCGATTATGTTCATTTTCTGCAAAAAAGAGGCTGTAACTTAAAAAGAAGAGAATAGAACAGGCAGCAATTCTTTCCTGAAAAAATTAACCTGGGAGCACAGCCTGAAAACTGCAAATTTTCCTGCGGGTTTTGCTTTCTACCATTATCCTGTTTTTCTTCAGGGAATACAAAAACAAAGTGTCAGTCAACATCCTTTCCACAAAAACGGGTGATTTTCATTCTTCAGCCATTTTATTTTCAATTAAACAATTTGCAGCAGAGATCAGGTAATTATTTTTAATATACCTGTATTAATCGTCCTGTGCCCTGAACTTGTTTACTCTTTTTGTGTTTAAAGATCTGAACGTCGAGTTTATTCTATCAGATCCTACCTGAATAAATCAGCTGCTTTTCCCTTCTGTAGTAATATTTCCTGCCCGGGAAACCAAAGGGGTATCTCTAAAAAGGATATTTCCCTGATTTTATTTTGTAAATAAAATGCTAACCAATGAAAAATAACCAACTGCTGATACCCCTCCAGATAATTTTTTCTTTATTTGTTTTTTCTGATGCTGCTGATGCTCAAACTACCATTACAGTTGGATCAAGCGGAGCTACCTACAGTACATTGAAAGCTGCATTTGATGCAATTAATGCAGGCGCGGTAACAGGCGTGATTACCATTCAGGTTGTAGCCAATACTGCTGAAGCGGCATCTGCGGTTCTAAATGCCAGTGGTACCGGAAGTGCAAGTTATACTTCAATCAATATCTATCCCACAATAACAGGCCTCGCTGTCAGTGGCTCAATTGCTGTTCCTTTGATTGATCTGAACGGTGCAGATAATGTAACCATTGACGGACGTGTGAATGCGACGGGCAGTGTAAAAGATTTATTTATTACTAACACCAGTACATCCAACGTTGCTGGTACTTCCACACTGCGTTTTATTAATGATGCTACTGCCAATATTGTAAAATATTGTACGATCAGAGGATCAGAAGGGCTTAACTCTTATGGAGTAATTTATTTCGGCATCAGTGCCGGTGCAAACGGTAATGACAATAATACAATTGACAATAACAATATTACCAATGCAGGAACGCGACCGATAAACGCTGTATATTCTTTAGGTACTGCCGGAAAGGAGAACAGTGCGGTCACTTTCAGTAACAATAATTTTTATGATTTTTTTTCCAACAGTAGTACGGGTGGTAGTGCAATGAATGTGCTGGCAGGAAATACCAACTGGACGATTACGGGCAACAGTTTCTATAACGTTAGCGCCTGGAACCCGGGCAGTACCGGATACAACGTAATTGCTATCAACAATACAGCAGGTAACGATTTCACAGTAAGTGGAAACTATATTGGCGGAAACGCTCCTTTATGTGCAGGCACTCCTTTCACCAAAGGTGGTGCAGGCCGGGACGGAATAAATATTATTTATCTGATAGTAGGCACTTCAGCCGCGTCAAATATTCAGGGAAATACCATTCAGAATATCAACTACACTAACCTCAACAATACACGCAACTTCGCAGGAATTATGGTTGACGCAGGTAATGTGAATATCGGAACAACCAGTGGCAACACCATTGGTGCAGCTACAGGAACCGGATCGATATCCGGCAATAATGTTCAGGTTTTCTGGGGTATTCTTACCGCCGGAGCAGGTGTAATAAATATTGAAAACAATACCATCGGTTCCGTTTCAATGACCACGGCGGCAAATGCCGCTGTTGCTATTCAGGGCATCAGTTGCAGTGGTTCAGGTGCGCTAACCATCCGCAACAATACTGTCGGTAGCCTCAGTACAGCCAATAGTATTAATGCCGTTTCCACTTCCACAGCAGCTGGTCAGCAGGTTTATGGAATTGTGAACAGTACCACTGGAATTTCAACAATATCAGGAAACACAATTGCCAACCTTTCGAATAACGCCAGTGGGGCAGGCAGTTTTATTACAGGATTATACAATGGATCCAGTGCTTCAACCAGCGTTGTTTCAGCAAACTTTATTCGTTCCCTTACCTTAACGAATGCCAGCAGCAGTGCAAATACTTTATACGGAATCAATATTGCAGGAGGAGCGACGAGCTATTTCAATAATATCATCAGTATTGGCGGTAATCCGGCAGCAAGCATTTTCGGAATAGCAGATGCTGCCGGTACAAATAACATATACTTTAACACGGTATATATCCAGGGTGCACCAACCAGCGGTACTAATCTTAGCCATGCAATGTACAGCAATGGCAGTAATACCCGGAATTACAGGAATAACTTGTTGGTGAATGCCCGGTCCAACAACGGAGCAACCGGTGTCAACTATGCCATCGGTATTACGAGTTCGCCTGCTAAGATCGACTACAATGATTACTATGCCTCCGGCACAAATGGTGTTTTAGGAGTATTTAATGCAGTTGATAAAATAACACTGGCCGATTGGAAATTGTCGAGTGTTCAGGATTGTAATAGTTATAATGTCAACCCTTCTTTTGCAACTGCAGGCGGAACACTCTCTGCCGATTACCTGCCAGGTAACATTTCATTGATGGCCACAACAGGAACAGGTATAACAACGGATTTCAGCGCTGCATCCAGAAACAATTCCATACCTGCCATGGGTGCTTTTGAGTATGCGGTTACACCCGGAAGCAATTCCCTGCATATATCTTCTGTTACACCTGTTGCAGGTGTAGTCGGAAGCAGTGTTACCATTGATGGTACCAATTTCACTGGTACAACTAATGCCAGTTTTAATGGTACAGCTTCGTCTTTTGTCATTAACAGTGCTACTTCAATCACTGCAACTGTACCAGCAGGTGCAACTACAGGACCGATATCAGTGACACTATCCTGCGGAACATATACCGATATCAGCGATTTCACAATCCAACTCGCTGTGCCTGTAAACTGGCTGAATTTTGATGCACGAAAAATGCAGGATAATGTGCTGTTGCAGTGGAGTACCGCATCTGAACAGAATTCAAAGGATTTCTTAGTGCAAAACAGTGGTGACGGCATCAACTGGCTTACACTGGATAAAGTGACTGCAGCCGGAAATAGTAATACAGTTTCCCTTTATACTTATATGCACCACCAGCCGCTGCAAGGAAATAATTATTACCGATTGCAGCAAAGAGATCTGGATCATCAATTAAGTTATAGCAAAATAGTAAACATAATTTTTTATGCTAATTCTGTGCCATTGCATATTTACGGAAACCCTGTGAGTAACGGACAGCTGGTAATTCAAATTAATAAAGCTGCAGTAATAAGCATATTCAATCAGAACGGGCAGGAATTATTCCGCCGGTCGTTTGGTACGGGGTTGGAGAAAATACAACTCAATGGTTATGCAAAAGGAATGTACATGTTAAAGGCAGGCACTCACTTAGAACGATTTATAATTAATTAGGATCTGCTGTTTAACTGGACTGTGACTATAAATTTTACAGTTGTGATAAGTCAGGTTGGTGTTTTTTTCTTCTTCCTGTTGTGATCCTCTCTGCATTGATGTAGGCCATTACTGCAGAAAATCAGCAGGAATTTTAAGTTTGGTGGTCAGCAGCATTTGAACTACAAAGACGCGAAACCAAAATTTGTATTTTCGGAGAAACCAGGATTATGAGCGGAAGAGCAACGATATATGAAATTATCCACGACTTAACCCATGCAAAAATAAATCCGGGAGCCCATCCCCGGTTTACTAAAACCAATACAAAAGAAACAACGCC
The DNA here is from genome assembly GCA_015654495.1 of Chitinophagales bacterium. Classification (GTDB taxonomy): domain Bacteria; phylum Bacteroidota; class Bacteroidia; order Chitinophagales; family Chitinophagaceae; genus Pollutibacter. Next base: position 6,486 of record JAATGW010000668.1, on the reverse strand, counting down.
TGTGGTTATGATTCCCATCATCAGGGCAAATAAAATTCTTTCTTTCAAATCAGATTATTTTTAGTGTTAGTTCAGTACAGGCTGTCTCTGTCCTCTTAAAAAATCCAAAGCTTTAGCTGGAGAAGAAAGGAAAAGTTGATATAAGTCTTCCGTTTGACCTACGCGGATTTCATAATTGTCATTGTCCAACGCATTAAAAAGTTCATCAGCTACTGATCGGGGAGATATACCCCTGCTGCCACCAATCGGCGCTGAAAATTGTGTATCCACCAATGGAGGCATGAGTTCAAAAACTTTAATTGCAGTATCCTCAAGAGCAATTCTCAGCGATTGCGTGTAGGAATGCAAGGCTGCTTTACTGGCGGAGTAGGTAGCCAGGCTTCCGGGTACAAAAGCCACGATTGATGAGACATTTACAATTGCCGCACCCTTCTGTTGTTTAAGTAAAGGAAGGAGCTTTTCATTCAACCTTACTACGGACAGATAGTTAGTCAGCATTTCAGAATAAGCTTTATCGAACGCGTTTTCACTTGCTGAAAGGTTATATAAATAAGCGTTGCCTGCGTTATTGATAACGAGATTTAAATTTGGAAATGAAGTCGAAATTTTTTGAACTAATGCAGCCACGTCTTCTTCTTTGCTGACATCACTCTGTATTGCAGTAGCATTCTTCAGACCTGATACTGCCTGATCAAGTTTTTCTTTATTTCTTCCTGTGATAATTACCTGATTCCCTTTTTCAGAAAATTTTCTGGCTATTTCGAAGCCGATGCCTGCGCTGCCACCCGTAATTAAAACGGTGTTGTTTGAAGTTTTCATCTTTATTTATTGTTATTTTAGAATATACCGATCGGTATATTATTGGTTAAAAAAAATCAGGGTTTTAATTCCTGCATAATTATTTTTTCCAGCCGGTCTATGCATGTATCCAGCACAGAACGGCTTCCGGTTAGTTTTGACATCATGACTCCTCCTTCTATGATCGCAATAAATTCTGTTGCAAATTCAGCAGTATTTGCTGAAGATTTTATTTCTCTTTTTTCGATCCCCTCGGAGATAATGGACTCAAGGTTTTTTTTCCAGGCTTTTATTGCCCGCGATGCTTTCTCCCTGAGTAATGGATGCGTATCATCTGCTTCTACTGCAGTATTCAGTATAGGGCATCCCCCTTCAATCATCGAAGTTTTAAATTCAGCACGATAAAACCGGGCCATTCTTAACAGCTTATCAATCGCATCAGAACCACCCGCTACTACTGCTGTTCTTGATTTATTTAGCTGAGAAAGGTTATAATCAAATGCAGCCAGAGCCACTTCGTCTTTATTAGCGAAATTTCCATATATACTTCCTTTGGTTAATCCTGTCGCCTCCGTTAAATCACTAATCGATGTGCCGGCATAACCTTTCGTATTAAAAATAGGTGCAGTTTTCTCAAGGATAAACTGCTTCGTTCTTTCTGCTTTATCCATACTAAAACTGTTGGAAGAGCAAAAATATACCAATCGGTATATTTATCCAAATTTTTCTTTTTGGAGAGTAGCTAAGTGGTGAACACCGGCTTATTATCGATCGATTGGAAATTCACGAAATTAATTTTTAGTCTCCTGCTAATGGGTGGCCTATTTCCCAGATATGCCCGAAGGGATCCGCTAATTTTCCGATCTTCCAGGATTCTTCCGTTGTAACCGGGCATATCTCTGTGGCGCCGGCCTTCAAGGCAAGGGCAAACAAGCCGTCGGGATCTCTAACAGTAAGGATTATCCGGACAGGGCTCCCTCTAAAAAATCCGGGACCGTAATTGTTGAATTCCGCTTCTTCATCTCCAAGCCAAAACTCAGCGTTCTCAACCGAAAGCTTTGCAACCAGCCTTCCGTCAGCCTGATTATACCGGACTATTTCAACAGCACCGAGCCCTTTTTTATAAAATTCAATCGCTTCTGAACAGCCCTTCACCACTAAAAATGGAATAATGGTTGTTTGCATATTTATTTCTTTTTAATCGCTTTCGTTTATAAATGATTTGTCGGGCAATCTGCAGGTTCATAAAAAAGTAAGTTTACAAAATCATTGTCATCTCTTGTTTGAAATGATTAAAGTTAGAAATGCTGATTGTGATGCCCACAACCTAAATGCTATCAGCAAATGAAAAACCATATCTTAAATTTCAATGATGATGAACCGTGTGTAAATAAAAACCATCCTGAGTTTTTTTTTGAATCAGTTGTAACTGGTGAAAAGGATTAATAAAGAGGACCAGTTCCTAAAATAATTTTGGCCTGGTTTCTTTTTGTACAAATTGTCTTTACAAAAAGATTGCCATGTTGTGATTATAAGCGAACAAACATTGCAGGAGGTCGCCTGAGGGAAACAGGATCAGGATAGTTTTTCAGGTATCCTGTTCTCAATACAAATTGAATGGGATCATTTAAGCCGGTTGACTGGTTTACGGTTTCCGCTATTGCCGTCTCTTCCAATACCTGGGTCATGGGGTGAATGGCTATATTTCTTTTTCTGATCTTCAGAAGTAGTCGCTGCAGTCTCTTACCTGTTTCAAGTAGTGATAAAAGTGAATTGTCTTTACTTGTAATCAGCAACCACCCGGCAGAGTTACTAACCTGTTGCTTCACTTTATCGACAGCCTGGTTCCTGAAACTATCTTTCATAACATCTGACTTTCCATAAAAATTTCTCAGAATCCAGCCCGGTATTCCTTCAATTTCCATGCCTGCCGTTGTAAGTCCGTCAAGTTGTTTCTCTGCATCTTTGCTGGAGAATCTGATCCAGTCAGCCAATTCCTGCTGCGCTTCATCGCGAAAAGATTGTACCCTATTCGCTTCAATGGTTTGTTCATTTAACCATAGATACTCCTTTGAAGTATTGGGGAAGAAGTGGAAAATATCAGGATTTTCATTTGTAAGAAAAGCCAGGTCATGTCCGGACAATTCATCGTTTGAAAAATTTCATAGTACCGTTCTTCGCAATCTAATTTGTTCAACATCAAATCCGGTGATTCCAGAGGACTTAACCAATTTTATTTCTGCAATATGTTCATCCTGGTTTGTTGTCCCCAGGATAGTAAAATCACATTTATAGCCAAGGTTATTTGCTGCGTACTCCAGGTTCTGAAGAAATGCTCCAATTGATAATATGGTTTCCCTTTGTGTGGGGTCAACACCGGGAAGCCATTTGGTTTTTTCATTACCGATTACCCAGTGATAGGGCTCTATATATTTTATGAACCATGGCTGTGTGTTATGTCCGCTGGGCGCCAGGGATGCAAGAAACAGTATCTCCTTTTCGTCCGGTTTAAAAGAAATATTTCCAGGTGGAGCTGATTTAAAATCGCTTCGTGTAAAGTTATGCCTGTCACTCACCAGGTAAGAAATTCCGGCTGCAATGCCAACCGCTGCTCCCGTAATACTTATGAATTTCTTTCTGTTCATATTGATTTTTACTTTTCACTGTTTTGATAACTCAGGATTTTATACATTCTGATCAGGGTTGTTTCTTTATTATTGCTGATGAATGCAGGAAGCGTTGATGGCTGGCGATATGCTTTATGTTAATTGAAATTGATTGCCAAAATCAAGATAGAGAAAATTGAATTTGAAATTAACTTTTACCGTTCTGACCAGGCCGAAACCAGCCTGACTAAGAATTACTTTCATAGTTATCATTCTGTGTGTATTTGTTTTTCTCAGGAATAATAATGCTAATGCCATTTGGATCTTTATAGTTTTTAAAAGTAGCAAAGCTCAAATCCAGCTGTACGGAATCGAAATGACTATCTGGCATATTGTTTATGTATAACTCCACTTCAAACTGATGCTGCGATTCCATGAATACCAACCGGATATTTTTTGAGTGAACAACAAAATGCCTGGCAGAACTTTCTTTTATCGGCAATTTAAGCCTGTTCTCAAAAAAATCTCTGGTCGATTTCAGCTGTGCTGTTTTTAAAACAATGGCTTTGATTTCCGGCGACATCATTCTTTCTTTTTAAATTGAAAAGAGTATCCGATACTGATATTTATTACAAACGGTGTGAAGCCGGTACCCGGATTGAGTGTTTTGATCTCCTCAAATTCATTTGTGTTTTTGTTCAGGTAGATGAATTTATCATCTTTCAAACCAGAACTTATCGTTGGCCAAAACCTGATACTTGGAGCGATCAGAAAACCTTTTAAAAAATTATTTTGTTTTTTAAAGGGCTGATAAGAACCATAGAGCCCGAGGCCAAGACTGAATGTATTGTACGAAATAATTTCATTGCTACTATTTTGCGGTTCACCATTATAATAGTATTCAAACCTGTGCCATTTAGGTTCTACTCTGATGTTTATCCATTCTTTCAATCTGTATCCAATCCCAAAGCCGGTAGTCCACGGTTCATTGACAGCAATATTTTGCCTTTTCAAATCGGCTGGCACGAGATTTCCACTAAAATGAAGAGAAGCTCCATGCGAATAATCGAAGATGATCCGATTGTGAATATAATTACCTTCAATATTAAATCCCGATGCAAATAGGGGTTGGGCCAATCCAAAAAGGATATTGATCTTTTTTTCCGACTTCCAGTCCTGCGCATAAGTTTTTGAAGTGCCGGCTAAAGCAGTTGTCAGGATGATTGCATGAATAAGATGTTTTTTTAACCCTGTCATAATTTTTGTTTTTAATTATGACACAAAAATGGCTTGCTGAAAAAGCAATTTCGTTCACATTTGTTAAGAAAGCGAAAAGAGGGTTTATTTTCTTAGCCGGCTTAATGACTGCGGTTTTATTCCGAGGTAAGCTGCAATATAATATTGGGGAATGCGGTTAACGAGGTCGGGTCTTTCCTGCATAAATTTGTAATAACGTTGCTTCGCGTTTAGCATAGCGAGATCAGCTGTATGCCTTGTATGGCTCACGAAAGAACGTTCAGTATAATAATCTTTTAGTAAAATGAATTTTGGCTGGACTGAGTAGATTTTCTCAAAATTTTCTGCAGACAATTTTAAGAGGCGTGTATTTTCAAGCGCTTTAATATTCAGGTCAGAAGGCGTTTTGTTAGTAAAGCTGTTCAGATGACTAGCCCAATCATTTTCTATCCCAAAATCAGTTGGTATTTCGATTCCATCATATGTCCGGTAGTACATGAGCAGACCGGATTCAATATATCCAAGGTAGCGGCAGATCTGGCCTTCCTGCAAAAACTGATCCCCTTTAATTATTGTAAACTCTTCCAGTTTACTTAGAAAAAAGTCGATGTCAGTATCAGAAAAACCACCAATGGATTTTATTGTATTTATCAGAGTGCCAGGCATTTTATTTGATCTCTGATCTAAAAATAGCAGACCTTTTTAAGATCACAAAGTCAGAAGGGTTAAGGGCCACTGAGGTTCCATGTGAAATGCAGCCTGGTTCATCGGGAGTCAATATTCCGGGATCGACCTGACGCTGGAAAAAACGGAATGCTATTCCTTCGGCAATCGACTAAGGATTGTATGAATAAGTACAGGAATAAGAAAGGTCTCACATCCTTTTATACACCCTCACCCAATCAACAAAGGTTGTACAGGGAAATGTTGCTGTCGGAACAATGGCGCCGCCATATGTAACAATATCACTACCACCGACTCCGGCAGTGAGTAGTATAAAGAATTCATGTTCAAACGGAGACCATTCAGGGAAATGCCCTGATGAATATTCTGATTTCATGGCGCGTTTATCGCCGACCATCACCAGGGCATCGGCATCCTGTCCGTCCGGCGCATTATTATAGATGCCTCCATCCTTAAAATAATGAATATGATAAACCTGTTCATCAATTGCAAATTCCATGCGGTCGGTATACCAGTCAATCCGGTAGGTATGAAAATTACTGCTTCCTGCCGATTCAGTTCCTGGACTTACGGGCCAACCTCCTTGCGTAGGATTGGGTGAAGGAACCTGTTTGTCATTGAATGAAAAGTATGCGCCTTTATGCCCGTGGTTCCAGCTTTGATATTGATTTTGTTCCCAGCTCCACGCATAATGTACAGAGCCCAGGTTGTGATAGGGGATAGAACCTACATACTCCATGATATCAATTTCACCACCTTGCGGCCACATGATATAGGTCTGATCGGCGGGTTTTTCGGCCGGCATCATCCAGAATGCGAATCCCTGTCCTTTGTATAAAATATCTCTTGGCCAGATCCGGGCTTCAATTCTTGTTCCCGGGCCCCATTCATGTTTACCCTGAGTTGTAAGGCGCGCACTGCTGTATTGACGGTCAACGATATTCTCCCGGCGTGTTGTAATTGCCAGACATCCACCGCCGGATCCCGCAATACCATTTTCAATTTTTGCATTTTCCTGTCTGTCGGTTGCGCGATCCAGCTGTCCCGTGCCAAAATCTCCATTCACTCCTGTACCGGTTTCAAAAACCCAGTTAGCAGATTGGATATTATTGTCGTTAAACTCATCATTCCATAAAAGACTATAACCACTGTATTCTGTTGG